>CALXBS010000017.1 GCA_944386605.1 uncultured Clostridia bacterium
TTACTTGATGTTTTAAGTTTTCTCATTACTCAATGACTTTTTGTTACAAAAATATTTCTTTATGTTTTTAACCTGATTTATGCAGAAAAGAACTGGCAAAATACAGAGAAATGTAGTATAATATTAGGCAACTAATTAAAAAGGAAGCGTTAAGTATGAAGATATTAGTCATAAATCCACCTAATATTCCATTTTCTGAACAAAAAATATTAATAGAGCCAATAGATATTGTTACATTAGTAGCCTATTTGCAAAGTCTAAATCAAAATGTAAAGTTTCTAGATATGGATTGTAAAAAGTTAAATAATGATGATTTGATAGATTATGTTAAGGATAAGTTTATGCCAGATATGGTGATTATCTCATATGATTATCATATTCCATTACATACACAAGAAGCACTAACCAATATTGCGACTATTTGTAAAAAGTTAAGGGAATATCATATAAAAACAATTATGATAGGGAAAACGGTTACTTATCAGCCAAACATTATTTGTAAACTTCATTTTGATATAGGGATTATAGGGGAAGTAGAAAATCCCATTAAAAAAATTTTAGAAGTAGGAATTCATCATAAAGAAGAATTATTGAAAGTTAATGGAATCGTTATGGAAAATAATGGAAAAGTGGTAATTACTGATGAAAATCAAGAAAAATATAACTTAGATAATTTACTTGTTTTAAGTAGAGATTTTATTGATTTAAATGACTATATAGATGTAAGAAGTATATTAACTAGTAGGGGTTGTATGAATCAATGTGATTTTTGTCCCTCTTATCATTATTGGGGTGGTTGGAGAGGTAAATCAGCAGAAAATGTAGTAACAGAGATAGAATATTTAGTGAAGCATTATCATACAAAAAAGATTATTTTTCTAGATGATAATGCTACAGTAGATAAAAAAAGAATGCAAGAGATTAGTCATGGTATTTTAAAAAAGAAAATAGAGGTAAGAATGGGATGTCTTGCAAGTATTCATACTTATGATAAGGAAACTTTTGAACTTATGTATCAAGCTGGTTTTAGGTGGGTACATTTTGGAATAGAATCTGGAAGTCAAAAAGTTTTAGATCATAATCATAAAAATTTTAAAGTAGAATATGCAAAACAAGTTATAAAAGAGGTAAAACAAATAGGATTTAGAGTAAGGACGAGCTTTATATATGATTTACCAACCACGACAAAAGAAGATATGAAGCAAACAATTGACTTTATATTAGAAACAGAACCAGATGAAATAAGGGGGCATTTTTTAGCGTTAAGACTTGGAACAAAAATCTATGATAAACAAATACAAGAAAATAAGCTTCCATCACAATACATTCATCATGATAAACCATTACTAGAAAATAAAACATATTCTAATGAAGAAATGTTAAAAGATATTCAGGTTTTGATTCAAAAATTAAAAGAAAAAGATTATAAAATTGTAAGAGAGGTATCTGCGTGGGAAGATTTAGAAAAACTAAGAAATAAAGAAGGAAAAATTAAATTTTTGTCATTTTGTCCTTCAAAATACGGAATTGATTGGGAGAAGTAAATGAAAAAGATAATTGGAATAACAGGATCGATTGGAAGTGGAAAAAGTTACGCAGTACAAAAATTTAAAGAAATATGTAAAGCAAAAAAGAAAAAAGCGATTTTTTTAGATGTGGATGCTATTAGAAGGAAAATTTTAGAAGAGGAAAAGATCGATAAGGTTCAATTAAATCAAAAAATTTATAATGACAAAAAAGCAATGGAAAACTATAAAAAATATATAAATCCAAAAATAAAACAATATTTAGAAAAAGAGATCGTAAAAGCAAAGGATAGCGTTTTATTTATAGAATGGGCGCTACTTTTAGAAGATGGATTTTATGATATTGTAGATAGTATTATTATGATAAATTGTCAAAGAGAAATACAAATAAAAAGATTAGAAAATGGGGATTTAGATAAAGAGGCTATTTTAAAAAGGATAAATTTACAATTAACCAATCAACAAAAAATAGAAAAAATCAAGCAATTAAATAAAGAATATTACATCATAGATACTACTAATAATCCATTAGTAGAGGCTTATCAAGACATTTTAAAGAAAGAAGGTGTTATTCTATGAATAGATATCCATTTTGTGCATTTAGAATACCAGAAAATGGCGGAAGGGTCTTATGGGAAATCACAAATACTTGTAATTATCATTGCTGTTATTGCATTTTTAGTAGTGAGTCCAAAATATATGAAAATGAATTAAATACAAATGAAGTAAAAAGGGTTATTGAAGAATTAAAAGAAAACCACTTTAGTTATATAAAGTTTACAGGTGGAGAACCATTTACAAGAAAAGATATGATAGAAATATTAAAATATGCAAAAGAATTAGGGTTTGATATGGATATTTCTACCAATGCTTCACTTATCACAGAAAATGTGGTAAAAGAATTAAAAAATATGAATTTTCCAATGGTACATGTAAGCTTAGATGGATATGATAAACGATCTCATGAATTGGTAAGAGGAAAGGATACCTTTGAAAAAACATTAAAAGGAATAAGATTACTAACACAAAATAATATTTATACAAGAATTGGAACGGTTATATACAAGGAAAATGAGAAAAAACTAGAAGAAATAATCAAGTTAGCAATAGAATTAAAGGCAAATGAAATTATCTTTTCATTTATGGAAGCAGTTGGAAGATTAGAAGGAGATGAAACTATCATTTCTACAAGACCAATCCAAGAAGTAAAACAGGAATTAGAAAAACTTGCTTTTCAGTATCAAGATAGAATTCAAGTAAAACATAGCCTTACAGAAAATAAAGTGGATAAGACCAATGAAATTTGTCCTGCTGTGGATAAATTTATCTATATTAACAATCTTGGACAAGTATCTCCATGTACTTGGGTAGTATCTGAAAATAAAGAGTATCAATCAAAGTTAACGTTAAAGGAACATTCTTTAAAGGAAGTAATTCATTCTTCTTCCATACAAGAATATTTAAGATATTTAAAAGAAAATAAGATAAAAGGATGTCCGTTTGCTAGGAGAAAACAATGAGGATAAAATATAGAAATGAAAAAGAAGTAAATTTTGATATAGAACATATAGATAAAATGCGTTTTAATCATTTATCATATATTTATTCGTTTACAACTGAAAATATTGCTGGGTATTATCCATATTTAAACTTTGAAAATAAAAGTATATTAACAGTGGCTTCTTCTGGAGATCATATCATCAATGCTTTTTATAAAGGGGCTAAGAAAGTAAGTGGGTTTGATATCAATTATCTAGCATTGGTATTTACGGAATTAAAATTAGTTGCTTTAGCAAACTTAGAATATGAAGAGTTTTTGCAATTTTTTATGATTAATGAAAAGAATAATATTCACAAAAATAAAAAGGCTTTAGATTATGATATATATATAAATAAACTAAAAAAGAATTTAACTTCAAGTGGAGCAAGATACTTAGATATTCTGTATCAAAATTTTCATTATGATGGATTTAAATTAAGAAATTCCTTTATTTTTCATAATCAGTATGATGATAACAAACTAAAAATAAAGTCCAATTTATATTTAAAAAGTAAGAAAGATTATCATTTAGCAAGGGAAAAAATAAAAGATAAAGAAATAGAATTAATGCATGCAAATTATAGAGATTTATTTTATTTGCCTAATTTAGAAGAGTATGATATAATGCTCATGTCAAATATTAGTGATTATATTAAAAATATATATCATTTAGAAACAAACTATTTAAATGAATACATAAAAGAAATCACAAAAAATTTTAAAAATAAAATCAATATCATTGTTTGTGCCTATATATATGATATTTATCAAATAAAACATAGAAGTCAAATAGATGATCCTATTTTAAGAAAAGAGATATTTGATAAATTAAATATTCCCTATATGGAAAAAGAATTTAAAAGCGTCATGAATGAGTGTACAGATGGTATTATTATAATTTAGAGGAGGGATTTTTATGTCAGAGTCAAGAGGGGGAGAATCTAGAACTTCTTTTTCAAGTTATACACCGATTGATAGAAGTTATGAAGAACCAAGAGGAAGTAGAAATGTAGAACGTAGAGCAAATAATAGACAAAATTCATATGGTTCTACCATGAATCAGCCAAGGCAAGATATTGGTGATATTAGAAAACAGGTAATGGAAGAATTATGTGAAGAATTATATGATGAAATTAAAGAAGAAGTAAGACAACAAATTTTAGAGGAAAAGCCACAAATTGTTAGTGATGTTAAAGAAAAAGTAAAAGCAAGATTAAAAGCAGATTTAGAAAGAGACATGGTTTATGGTTGGGGTGACGATAAAAATGTTAGATGATTCCAAATTATTAGAATTGCACACCAATCAAAGATTATTGATAAAAGAAATGCAATTAAGAGGAATTCATGTTGACATTATCTATCAAGATATGGAACTGATAAGGGCAGAGTATGGAGAGCATGTAGAATGGATTTTAGATAGGGATTCTTCTATTACACCATACTCTGTTTCTGTCATATGTGGTGATAAATACTTAACCAAAAGGATTCTTGAGCAAAATAACATCCGTGTACCCATAGGAGAAAAATTTTTACCAAATGAGTGGGAATTATCTGTTTTATATGCTAGAAAAATAGGTTTTCCTGTTGTTGTAAAGCCAGTCTTTGGATCTCATGGAGATCATATCTATATGGATGTAGAAAGTGAAGGAGAACTTAAAAATATTGTTCAAAATGTATTTGCTAGTACATTAAAAGTTTCTTTTATAGTGGAAAAACAATTTGAAGGAAAAGAATATAGAGTATTTTTAACCAAAGAAGGAAAATATGCTGTTTTACATAGAGAACCTGCACATGTTATTGGAGATGGTATACATTCTATAATAGAATTAATAGACATGGAAAATGAAAAAAGGAAGGCAAGAGAAAATTCTTTATGCCCTATTGCACTTGATGAAATTACAGAACTTTATATGTCTAAAAATCATATTTTTATGAAAGATATTCCAAAAGAAAATGAAAAAGTATATTTAAGACATAATTCTAATGTGGCAAAAGGTGGTTTATGCATTGACTATACGGATAGAGTGCATGAATCTGTAATAGAAAATTGTAAAAAAATCTTAAATACATTTGCTGGTTTACCCTATATAGGAATTGATTATATGAGTAAAGATATTGAACAAGAGCAAACAGATGAAATGTATCATATTGTAGAGGTAAATACAGTGCCTGGAATTCATATGCATATGAGACCAAGTGAAGGTAAACCTAGAAATGTTGCTAAGTATATGGTAGATATGATATTTCCTGAAACAAAGGAGTAAAAACATGAAGGAGCTTAATTTATCAGAAAAATCAAAAAATTACTATGAAGAAAATGATATATACGAAATTTTTAGTATAGCAGAAGATTATCCTGACAAAATATATGAATGTTTATTGCCTAAAATAAAAAACAAAGTAGTACTAGATGTAGGTTGTGGAACAGGGAAATTTATGCAGAAATTTTGTTATGAAACGATATATTATTATGGTTTAGATTTATCTTCAGAACAGTTAAATCTTGCAAAAAAGAAAGTAAAAAGTGACCGTGTAGAATGGATATGTTGTAGTGCAGAAAATATTCCCTTAGAAAGTAACTTAGTAGATGTGATTATTTCTACATGGGTACTAGGTACTATATTAGATCTAGATAGAAGAAACAAAGTTTTGAAGGAAATGAAAAGAGTTTTAAAAAGAGGCGGAAAAATTTATTTAGTAGAAAATGATATCGGAGGAGAATTTGAAAAAATACGAAATAGATATCCTAATATAGAAAAAACAAAACAATATAATGATTGGATTGAAGCAAATGGTTTTACTGCTCTTAGTCAATTTAAAACTTATTTTCAGTTTGAAAGCAAAGAACAAGCCAAGATGGTGTTTTCTAACATATGGGGAAAAGAAAAAGGAAATCATGTAAAATCAAATCGAATAGAACAAAATATCATTATTTATCAATATGAAAAAGATTAAAAGAGGAGGGAAGGACTATGAATAGACCAATCAATACGTTATTTATGTTAATGTCATTAGATGGTAAAATCAATAGTGGAGATAGTGATGAGTTAGATGTAGATCGAGACTGGTGTAAAATAGATGGAGTAAAGGAAGGATTACATCAATATTATGAAATAGAACAAACAACAGATTATTATTCTTTAAATACAGGAAGAGTGATGGCAAAAATTGGGGTAAATGAGAAAAAAGAAAAGCCTCAAAAAATAGAGTGCTGCTTTATTATTATTGATAGAAAACCTCATTTAACAAAAGAGGGGATAGAGTATTTGTGCCATTATGTAGAAACGCTATTTTTAGTAACAGATTGTAAAGATCATCCAGCCTATTCCTTAATGGATCAGTTTGATAATTTAAAGATTATCTATTATGAAAAAATAGATTTAATGCAAATGATGGAAGATCTAAAAAAAGATTATGGAGTAGAGAAAATAACGATTCAATCTGGAGGAACTTTAAATTGTGAGTTTTTAAGAAGAAATTTAATAGATTATGTAAATATAGTTATTGCACCGATTTTAGTAGGAGGAAAAATGACCAATACTTTAATCGATGGGAAAGCAATTTCTAAAATAGAAGAATTAAATCAATTAAAAGCATTAAAATTAATAGAAGCAAATGTGTTACAAGACTCTTATGTGCAATTAAAATATAAGGTGTTAAATTAAAATGGAGATGGTAAAATGGATGAAAAGAAACAAAGAGTAACGCATTTAAATGCTACCGTATGCTACTTAAAAAAAGAAAATAAAGTGTTAATGATAAAATTTACGAAAAAATGGGGACAAGTGTACGCACCACCAGGAGGAAAGTTTGAGGAAGGAGAATCGCCACTAGATTGTATTTTAAGAGAATATTATGAAGAAACAGGATTAAAGCTAATACATCCAAAATTGCAAGGGATATCCTATTGGAAGGATCATAAAGAAGGAATTATTTTTGTATATGTGGCAGAAGAATATGAAGGAGTTTTCAATAGAATATCAGAAGAAGGCTCTCTTGAGTGGGTAAAAGTAGAAGATTTAGAGAATATAAAACAATTTTCTCAAAATAAAAAATTCATCCCTTATTTATTTCAAGAAAATTTATTTGAGGGGAAATTTTTGTTAGATGAAAAGTGTCAAGTGTTAGAATATCAAATAAGAAAAATATAAATTAGAAAGGTGTTGGTTAGAATGAAAATTACAAAATTTCCACAATCTTGTTTGTTTATAGAAACAAAAGGAAAAAAGATTTTAATAGATCCAGGTAACTTAAAATATAAGGAGGAATATTTTGATGTTTGGAACAAGGCAGATATCATTTTGATTACTCATAAACATGCGGATCATTGTTATACAGAAGTTTTAGAAAAAATAGATAAAAATATCCCTATTTATTCGACAAAAGAAGTACAAGAAGTAAATCAATCTTTAAAAATAAATATCGTTCAAGAAAATAATGTAATTCAATTAGGAGAAATAAAAATAGAAGTAGTTCATGCAATTCATGGATATCAACCATTGCTAAAAGGAGCAGGCGAAGTTCATGAAAATGTCGGATATATTGTAGACGATGGAGAAAATAGATTATATACTACTAGTGATACAATTTGCTTTAAAAATGATTATAAAGCAGATATCTTGTGTGTGCCTGTAACTGGATATGGTTTAACAATGTCTGCTTTTGAGGCATGTTTGTATGCAAAAGAAGTGGGAGCTCGTTTAACATTACCGATTCATATGGATAATGCTAAATTTCCACCTAATTTTGATTTTATCAAAGAAATGTTTGAAAAATATGAAGTAGATTATGAAATTTTGGAAAATGATGAAACGATTGAGATAGAATAATGTAAAAATTATTTTTTTGTTCACCAAATGCATTACATTTTAATAAAATATGGATAACAAGCTTTTATAAAAGCGAATTGTGAAAGGGAGGAAAAAACAATGTATCCAGATTATTATAATATGTATAATCCATATAGTAGAACAAGTGAAATGCAAATGGTAAATCAAGAAGAAATTATTACTTTAAATCAAGCAATCGAACTGATAAGACAGTCTGTAGGAGACGAAAGAGAAGATGAAATGTTTTATGATATTTTGATAAAACAGGCTCCAACAGAAAAAGAGAAAGAAATGATAAGAAGCATTAGAGATGATGAAAGAAAACACAATCAAATATTAAGAAGATTATATTATGAGTTTACAGGTCAAATGATCCCAGAAAGTTCTTTTAGTATGAGTGCAAATGATGATATGGATTATAAAGAAAATTTAGAAAAAGCTTTGTTTGGTGAATTAGAGGCAGTAAAAAAATATAGAAAAATTATGGGTCAAATGCCAAGCGGAAATAGTTATACATTACTTATGTCTATTATGACAGATGAATTAAGACATGCAAATAAATATAATTTTTTAATCCATAAAGCAGGTTAAAAATAGATAAAATAAATAGAAAAGAGTAAACAGTGAAATAAGTTGGTTTGCTCTTTTTTGTTTGCTTAAAATTTTTCCCCTCTTTCTTTTTTAGAGTGAATATGATACAATACGATCAAGAAAATTAAAAATGTGAATGGAGGAATCAAAATTGTTAGATAAAATAATAGAAAGCGTAAAATATGTTTCTAATCATTCAAAATCCGTTACAATAAACGAGGAGAAATTAAATGAATTTGTAGAAAGTATGAAACAAGTAAAACCCGTACATTGGTTAAGCTTTTCTCCATATGGGTTATTAGATTTACCAATTGAAACAATCATTAATTTTTTGTTAGTCTATGAATCAATTGATTTTTCTTTTTGGGGAAATCCTAAATGGACGATTGATACTGAAAATGGAAAAGAGGATGGAAGTATTGCTTTATTATATGCTATATTAAAATATGTAAAAGATAAAAATTCAACCGATTTTTCTAATATTACAAAAGAAGAATTTCAAGAAGTATTAAAAGGAAATGTAGAAATTCCATTATTTGAGGAAAGATATTCTATTATAAAAAATGTAAGTAAAATTGTAAATGAAAAGATGAATGGAAATTTCTATCATTTTATAAAAGACATAACAATAGATACAGAATTATTGAAAGTAATTGTTGAGTTTTTTCCTAATTTTCAGGATGAAAGAACTTATGGAAATCAAAAGGTTTATATTTATAAACTTGCACAGTTACTAACATCGGATATTTTACATATAAGAGAGTTAAAAGAAAATATAAAAGTAGATTATTCTCACTTGGTAGGATGTGCAGATTATAAAATACCACAAGTGTTAAGAGGATTAGGAATATTAGAATATAGTGATCAATTGGCGAATAAGGTAGATCATCAAGAAATACTAGAAGAAAATTCTGAATATGAGACAGAAATAAGGGCAAATATGTTAGTCGTTATTCATTTGATCAAGCAAAAATTAGATAATCAAGTAAATGCAATTGATATTAACGACTATATATGGAGCCAAGGAAAAAATAAAAATTTATCATTAAAACCTTATCATTTAACAAGAAGTATTAATTATTAAAAAGTAAAGGAGTTTTAAAATGAATAAAAATTATGTAGTAATTATGTTATTTAATGAAGAATGTAATAAAATTTTACTAGTAAAAAGAAACAAGAAACCCTATAAAAATTGTTGGAACGGAATTGGTGGAAAAATAGAAGAAGGGGAAACTCCATTAGAATGTGCCAAAAGAGAATGTATGGAAGAAACTAGTATTTCTCTATCTAATCCGAAACTTTTAGTTACTTATCTATATCCAGAAACCAATGTGATAAATTGCAATACAAAGTTAAATGTTATCTATGATTTTGTGAAGGAAAAAAATGTCATAGATAATGAAGAAGGGCAATATGAGTGGAAAGATATTTCATTTGTTATGGATCCATATAATAAAGAAATTGCAGGCTTATCTAACTTAAATCAATTTGTAAAAGAAATATTAGATGTAGAAAACATTCAAAAATTTTATGAAGAATAAATAAGAAAGAAGGAAAATAATGAATATTATTGTAAAAGAAACAATGACTCATGATTATCTTACAAAATCTAAACTTCCTTCAGCAGATTATGTGATTAATCCTTATGTTGGGTGTACACATGGTTGTAAATATTGCTATGCTTCTTTTATGAAAAGATTTACCAATCATAAAGAAGAATGGGGAAAGTTTGTAGATGTAAAACGATGTGATAAAAAAATAAATACAGAAAAATTAAAAGGAAAGACCGTCTTTTTGTCTTCTGTAACCGATTGTTATAACCATTTAGAAGAAAAATATGAATTAACAAGAAAAATATTAACAGAGTTAAAGGACGTAGATTGCACCATAAATATATCTACCAAATCAAAGCTAATATTAAGAGATTTAGATTTATTAAAACAATGTAAAAATTTGATTGTGAGTATGTCTATTAATACTTTAGATGAAAATTTTAGAAAGGATATGGATCATGCAAGTACGATTCAAGAAAGATTAAAGACATTAGAAATATTACATCAAAATGGAATTTACACCGTATTATTTCTTTCCCCTATCTTTCCATATATTACAGATTGGAAAGCAATCATAGAAGTATCCAAAGACTATATCGATGAATATTGGTTTGAAAATTTAAATTTAAGGGGAAGTTATAAAACGTATATTTTAAATTATATTAAAGAACATTATCAAGAATATTATGAAGCATATCAAACAATATATGACAAAAAAGATAAAGAGTATTGGCGTCATTTGAGCTTGGATATAGAAGCATATTGTAACAAAAACCATATTCAGTATAGTAATTATTTTTATCATGAAGAAATTCGAAAAGAATAGCAAATATCAATTTAGTTGTTTAAGGAGAAAAATGATGGAAGAAAAAGATCAAATGATGTTATGGAATCAGTTAAGTAATACGAATTCTTTACAAGAAGTACAAGATTATATAAAAAAGGTAATAGAAATAAGAGGATTTTCAGATCAAGAAATTGAGAAAACAATGTTGCTGTTATTAGAAGAGGTAGGAGAATTAGGCAAAGCCATTAGAAAAAATGCTACTAATATGAGAATTGACGAGGAAAAACTAAGTCATTATGATACTATTGAAAGTGAAGTAGCAGATGTTTTTATCGTTTTAACAAGTGTATGTAATCATTTAGGGATTGATTTATATACCGCTGTAAAAGAAAAAGAGAAGGAAAATGTCAAACGAGTTTGGAAAAAATGTTAGAAAAATTGCATATAATGTAAAATAAAATTTACTGATAAAAGGGAGTGATCAAATGGATTATATTCGAATTGGAGAAAAGAAATTAGATACTTGTTATACCAAAAGATGTGGTGCTTATGCAATTATTGAACGTGAACAAGACAAAAAAATAGCCATTGTAGATCATGGAAAATTTTTCTTTTTAGGGGGTGGGCTTGAAAAGGATGAAACGGAAGAACAAGCCTTAAAAAGAGAAATTATAGAAGAGGCAGGATATGGTATTAAGAATGTTCAGTTTTTTAATAAAGTACTTGCTTGGGAGGTAAGTCAGTCAAGAGGACCACTTGACATTACTGCTACTTTTTATCTTGCAAAATTTGATCAAAAGATAGCACTTCCTATTGAAAAAGATTATAAAATTTTGTGGGTAAATCCTGCAGAATATATTCCAAAATTACATTATGAATATCAAAGGTATATATTAAAAAAATATGTTGAGTTAAGGGATAGGAAGTAATATTATTAGGAGGAAGATATGGAAATAACAAGACCTACTATCATGGAAATAGATGTAGCGTGTTTTAGAAAAAACATAGAGGAAATTAAGAAAAGATTAAAACCAGGAACTAAAATTATGCCAGTTATAAAAGCAGGTGCATACGGCACTTATCTTCAAACAAAAATAGATATTTTAAACCAGTTTGATATAGTAGCGGTAGCAGCTGTAGATGAAGGGGAAAAGATTAGAAATTTAGGATTTTTAAAAGATATCTTGGTATTAAATCAACCGGATTTGGCTGAAATAGAAAAAATTATACAAAATGACTTAAGCATTGGAGTTAGTTCAGAAGAATTTATACAGGGATTAAAAAGAACATCTACTAAAATCAAAGTACATATTGAAGTAGAAACAGGAATGGGAAGAACAGGTGTATTTCAAGACTCAGTCATGGAGTATATTCAAAAATTACCAGAAAATGTTATAGTAGAAGGAATATATACGCATTTTTCTAGTGCAGATCAAGATGAAGAATATACACGTTCTCAAATCCAATGCTTTGATCAAGTGGTAAAAGAAGTAGCTTCTAAAATGAAATTAAAATACATACATTCTCAAGCATCCAATGGAATTTTAAATTTTGAAGATTCTTGTTGTAATTACGTTCGACCAGGAATTTTGCTATATGGTTATCCTTCTTGTAAGCAAGCATTAGAAAAAATAAAGCTCTATCCAGTGGCAAAACTAAAATCGAAGATTACATTTTTAAAAACAGTACCTGCTGGAAGTAGCATTAGTTATGCAAGAACCTATATTACCAAACAAGAAACGAAAGTGGCAACTGTTCCTGTAGGTTATGCAGATGGACTAAGAAGATGTCTATCTAATCAAGGAGAAGTTCTTATTCATGGGAAAAAAGTCCCTATCATTGGTACCATTTGTATGGACTCTTTTATGGTAGATGTAAGTCAACTAGAAGATGTGCAAGTAGGAGATGAGGTTTTTATCTGGGATAATAACAAAATCACATTAGAGGAAATAGCAAAAGAATGTCATACGATTAATTATGAGATCTTATCTACGATTTCATATCGTGTGCCTAGAAAATTTGTAAATGATATAGAAGGGAAAACATGAGTAAAATAGCAAATATGTTAAATATGGTAACCTTATTAGAAGATGGGAAAGTACATAGTCTTTTAGAAATTTCACAAAAATTAGAAGTAAGTACAAGAATGATAAGGTGTTACAAACAAGAGTTAGAACAAGCAGGTATATACATAAAAACAATAAAAGGACTTCATGGTGGTTATGCACTAGATGGTGCTTTAAATCATATAGATGTAGGATTAACAGAAAATGAGCTTACTATTTTAAATTTGGTACAAGAAGAAAATGCTTTAAAAGAGAATTTTTTATATAAAAAGGAATATATTTCTATTATTGAAAAGATAAATGGAAATTATGGAAAAAATAAAAAGAAGCAAGATTTAAAAGGATTACAACAAATTATGTCGATACATCCAAATTTAGAAAGCTTATACAAGGAAATGCGAAATGCTATTACAAGTCAAAACAAAGTATGGATTCAGTATTATTCGGTTCATTCTCATATTACGGAAAGAGTTATTCATCCAGCAGAACTTTTTGATTATTGTAAAGAAAGTTATGTTGCTGCTTTTTGTGAGAAAAGAAATGAGATTCGTTTGTTTAAACTGGCAAATATTTTAGACTATAAAATTTTACAAGAAAATTATTTAGAAAAAATTCCTTTAAAAAAAGACAAGTGACAATAATACTTCCTCTTATTATGATATAATTTTATGAGAAGAGGAGGAAAGGATATGGAAGAAATTGTTTTTGTAACACATAATAAAGGAAAAGTAGCTTCTGCTAATAAGCATTTTAAAGATATTAAGTTTCAAATTTACGAATATGAGTTAGACGAGCCCAGAAGTGATGATGTTGGTGAAATATCAAGATCTAAAGTAAAAGAAGCTTATGATCTAGTAAAAAAGCCTTGTATTGCATTAGATTGTGGATTTTTTATTCCAGCATTAAATGGATTTCCAAGAGCTTTTGTAAATTTTGCGTTAGATACCATTCACTTAGATGGAATTTTAAAAATGATGGAGGGAAAAGAAAATAGAGAGTGTTATTTTTTAGAGTGCTTATCTTATTACGATGGAGTTAAAGTAAAACAATTCTTTGGAAAACAGGAAGGAAAACTAGCTACAAAAATTTTAGGAGAAGATACCAATGAAAAATGGTCTGATTTGTGGTATATTTATATTCCTCAGGGAAGTGAAAAAACACTTGCACAAATGACTAGAGAAGAACGAGATCATCGAAAAAAGAATGAAAATGAAAAACGAAATAGTACGCTTATGATGTTTTCAGAGTGGTATCAAAATAGAGAAAAATAAAGTAGAAAAACCAAAGTCTTTGCCGAAATAATGGTAAAAGGCTTTTCTTTTGTGAAACTTTCGTGAAAAGCCTTGCTTTTTCAGATAGATATGATAATATATTTAAAATAAATATAATTTGATAAGGTAGGAGTTAAAAGTGAAAATAACAGAAAGAAAACATGAAATTTTTGAGATTTCAAAGCTAATGCAAAATAGTATTTCTAAATTTTTAAATCCAATAGCAAAGCAAGAAAATTTATCAAAAATACAATTAATGATATTATTGTTAATGGATCGTTCTGAAAGCGAGAAGATTACTTCTATTGCTGAAAAATTAGAATTAAATCAGGGAAATACATCTAGTATTTGTAAGAAGTTGGAAGAAGAAGGATATATTTTAAAACAAAAGGACTTAGAAGATGAAAGAATTGTTCATTTAAAATTAACAGTAAAAGGAAAGAAAGTAGTTCAAAAGGTATTTGATAGATTAGATGACATAGGAGAAAAATTGGAAAAAGTTTCGTCAGAAAATTTAGATACCATTATTTTGCAATTAAAAGAGTTTAGTGAAATATTAAATTATATTGTAAGTGAGGAGGAAACAGTATGCTAAAATTAAGAAACATTAGTAAAAGTTATAAAACTGGAAATTATGAACAAAAAGCTTTGGATAATGTTAGCGTAGATTTTAGGAAAAATGAATTTGTTGCCATACTTGGTCCAAGTGGTAGTGGTAAAAGTACATTGTTAAATATCATAGGTGGTTTAGATAAGTATGATACAGGTGATCTTATCATCAACAACAAATCTACAAAGCAGTTTAAAGATAGAGACTGGGATGCTTATCGAAATAATTGTATTGGATTTGTTTTTCAAAACTACAATTTGATCACACATATTAGTGTTTTACAAAACGTAGAACTTGCTATGACACTAAGTGGTGTTTCAAATAAAGAAAGAAAGAAAAGAGCAAAAGAAGCTTTAGAAAAAGTTGGTTTAAAGGATCATATGCATAAAAAGCCAAATCAATTATCTGGAGGTCAAATGCAAAGGGTGGCCATTGCAAGAGCTTTGGTAAATAATCCAGATATTATTATGGCAGATGAACCAACTGGTGCATTAGATACTAAAACTAGTGTCCAAATCATGGAATTAATAACAGAAATAGCAAAAGATAAACTGGTTATTATGGTAACACATAATGCAGAACTAGCAAACCAATATGCTAGTAGAATTATTGAATTAAGAGATGGAAAATTGGTAAGTGATTCCAATCCAATTACAGAAGAAGGTAAAGAAGAAAATCAGTATCAAATTGTAAAAACTTCTATGGGATTTTGGTCAGCTTTAAAATTATCATTTAATAATATTAGAACCAAAAAAGGAAGAACATTGCTTACCGCTTTTGCAGCAAGTATTGGTATTATTGGTATTGCACTAATTTTATCGTTATCAAATGGATTTGATAAAAAAATAGATGAATTTGAACAAGATACCTTATCTTCTTTTCCAGTTATGATTAGTACACAAGCAATGAATATTGATCTTGAAGAACTCTCTACTTCTGAAAGTGGTACATTACTTTCTAGCGATAAAGTAGAAGAACAACATATAGATGCATTAGAAGCATATTCATATAATGCAGAAGAAGATTCTAAAATGCATGAAAATAATTTATCAAAAGAGTATATTGAATATCTTGAGAAAATGGATAAGAATTTAATTTCAGGAATTTCATATTATCGTATGACTGGTTTTAATTTATTAAATAAAATTGATGATAAAGTAAATGTTTTAAATTCTAGTACCATTAATTTTAAAGGAATGCCAAAAGAATTTGAAAGTGAAAACGTTCCATATATGGAATCTTCTTATGATTTATTGTATGGTAAATTAGCAGAGTCAAAAGAAGAAATTGTATTAGAAGTAGATAGTAAAAATAGAGTAGATGAAGCTATTTTAAATGCACTTGGTATTGAATTTGTAGATGGCAAAGTAGATTTTAAAGATATTGTTGGAACAGAGTTTAAACTTGTTTTAAATGATGATTATTATACTAAAGTGGAAATGCTAAGAACAATGTATATGCCAAATATGGATTTTGATTCTGTGTATGAAAATGAGAACAATATTACATTAAAAATTGTAGGTATTGTTAGAGCAAAATCAGATAATACTTACCAAAATATTTCTGCTGAGGTAGGATCTACTATGGGAAATGCAACTTCTGGCAGTGTAGCAAGTATTGGCGTAGGAAGTGTTATGTACCATAATGATTTGATAGAATATGTTTTACAAGAAAATAGCAACTCAGAAATTGTTACTACACAAAAAGAGGCAAATTACAATGTTTTAACAGGAGAAGCAATTGAAGACAATGAAGCAGGTCAACAAGTAAAAGATAGTTTAATTTACTATTTAGGTGGAGAAGATCATCCTATCATGATCAATATTCATCCAATTGATTTTGAAACGAAAGATCAAGTTGTAAGCTATTTAGATCAGTATAATGAGGGAAAAGAGGAGAAGGATCAAGTATTATACACCGATATGGCAAAAGAGTTTTCTGATTTATCAGGAAATATAATGGACGCAATTACAATTGTATTAGTTGCATTTTCTGCTATATCACTTGTAGTATCTTCTATTATGATCGGAATTATTACCTATATTTCTGTATTAGAAAGAACAAAAGAAATTGGTATTTTAAGATCTATTGGTGCAAGAAAGAAAGATATTACCAGAGTATTTAATGCAGAAACCTTTATTATTGGTTTATGTTCGGGTATTTTAGGAATTGGAATTGCACAGTTGCTTACATATCCAATTAACCAAGTATTATATGATTTAACAAATTTAGAACAAATAGCACAGTTAAATCCATTACATGCACTAATCTTGTTATTAATTAGTATTGCTTTAACTTTAATTGGAGGAGCTATTCCTGCTAAAATAGCAGCGAAAAAGGATCCAGTAGAAGCATTAAGAACAGAGTAAAGAATAGGCGATGGTTTGAAAAATAACCATTGCTTTTTTGTGCCTAAAAATACTTTTTTAGAAAAAATTTAAAAAATTTTAAAAAAATAGTTGACAAACAATAAACTTAGTAATATAATGTTATTAACAAAAAGATAATAACAAATTGATAATTTGATTTGTGGTATTCCAATTTTAATTGGAAATGGGAAAGGAGGAAAAAGTGTCGTAGCAAATCAAGTAACTATTGTTTATATCAAAAAATAATTAGGAGGAAAAGCATATGGCAAATTTAAGAACACCTTATGAGAGTATCGTTTGTGAGGAGCGTATCGGATTATCCGATAAGCAGTGGTATTTAAAAAGGATGGCAGATCTTTCTGCAAAGAATCCAAACTTAGGAGTAGACAAGATTTTGGAAATGCTGCAGAATGAGAAAGAGACCACCATTGAGGATATCCGTAACATGGGACTGTCTGAAAATGTTGCACCGTCCGAAGCGGATATCAAGAAAGTACTGTTTTTGATCATTGATCCTCAGTTTGATTTTGAACCCAATGGCAACTTGGCGGTTCCGGGATCCATTGAAGATATGCAGCGTCTGTTGAGGTTTGCTTATCGCAATTTGGATAAGATCACTCGCTTTGAGATCTCTTTGGATACCCATTCTCTGTTCCACGTCTTTTCCGATTGTTGTTGGAAAGATAAGGATGGAAATTATGTGGCACCTTATACCACGATTACAGAAGAAATGGTGGACGCCGGTGAGTGTTATCCGGTTATGTATCCTAGCACCTATATTCAGTATGTAAAAGGGTTAAAGGAGAAAAGCAAGCAGCAGCTGGTGATTTGGACTCCGCATTGCTTAGAGTTTACTCCCGGCTGGCTTCCTGAGCAGCAGTTGGTAAGAATGATTTACTTCCATGAAGCGGCAAGAAAGAATCGTGCAAAAGCCATTCAGAAGGGGCAGAGTCCTTTCTCGGAAATGTACGGTATCTTTAAAGAAGAATATCCGAAGGGCGGTATTCCTAAAGTCAACACAGCTGCCATTAATGAGATTTTCAATTATGATATGATCTTGGTGGCGGGGCAGGCAAAATCGCATTGCGTGTTAGAATCTTTGATTCAGCTTTTGGAAACGTATAAGGATATGCCGGAAATTACCAGCAAGGTATATTTCTTAATGGATTGCTGTTCTTGCATTCCTGGTTACGAGCAGACAACGGAAGATAAGTTAAAAGAGTTACAAAGAGATTATAACATTAATCTGGTAAACTCTACGGATCTTCAGCTTTAAGAAAGGAGAAAGCATATGCAGAAAAGTGTAACGAGTATTTTTGGTGGCGATGATTACGATTTAGGCAACAACGCCGGAATCGACGAGTTAGAAAGCGAGCGGCAGACGGTAATGGCTCTTTATGTGGATAGCTCTTATTCGATGGAGCCGTATACTCCGGTTATGCCGGATTGCATTCAGGAAGTAAAAAATGCGATCATTCACAGTAAAAGCGAAGATGAATTTTTGATCAGTCTGACCAAGTTTAACCACAAAGTGGAAAGAGCCGGATACCAGATGGTGGATAAGATCAAGACGGACTATACTCCCAGTGGCGGAACGGCACTCTACGATGCTATTGTTGGAGCGCAGCAGTCCCTGGTGGCAAGAGCAAACGAAAAAGAAGGCTACATCGATATGTTAAAAAAGAATGCAATTACTGTAAAGGGCATTTTTATCATCTTAACGGATGGACGTGATGAGCATTCTTATTTAGGCTCCAAGGAAGCAAAAAGTGCGGTAGAGTACATGAAGTCTCATGAGATCATAACGGCTTGTATTGGATTTGGCGCAAATGCACAGAAAATCGGGCAGGAGTTAGGATTTGAGCATGTCTTAGATGTAAAAGAGGCAAATGAGAAAACGTTAAGACAGATTTTTGCTATCGTTTCCAAGTCGCTGATTTTGGCAAGCAAGAGTGCGGTCAATCCTTCCGCCGGAACTTTCTTTCAGGTTTAAAGTAGCAAATGTTTTGAAGAGGTGGCCGTTTGGTCACCTCTTTTCTTAATTTAAGGAGGAAAAGAAATGAGTATGATCATTCATAAATTAGGTTCTATGCACTTAGCTGAAAATATTCCAAACCAGGATTATTTTCTACTAAATGATTCTTTTAAAATGGTTTTAGATGGTTGCTCCGCAGATGAAGAAGGAAACTGGCTTACTTCTGAAGTGGGAGTAAGATTATTTGCTCAACTTTTTGATCGGCTTCCAGAAGAAATTAAGTCTTCACCGGATCGCTTAGAAGAGGGCGTTAGAATGGTGTTTGAAAAAATGATGGCGCTAGCAGAAGATGTTTTGTTTTTGGCTCAAAATTTTTGCTTTACCATAGTGGTGGTCTATGAATTAGAAGATCGTTTCCTTGTAAAATATTGTGGGGATGGATATATTATCACAAGAAAGAAGGAAGGGGATGAAATTGAATTTATCTCTTTGGAAGAAGAATGTATTCAAGGTTGTCCAAAATATTATCTTTATCACTATATTCCAACAGAGCTTTATCTAGATGATGTTTCTTTTCAAGAGAAGGAATTTTTAAAAGAGGAATATGAGAATGTAGGGGTGGCAACCGATGGTATTCGTTTTTTCTTAGACGCTGGTCCTTTGGTACAGAAGAAATTAGAGGAAAATTTAAGACAAAACAAGGCAGGAAGAATACGTGTACAAATTGCTACTATGCGTGATCATATGAAAGATGATATTACCATTTGTTATTAAAGGAGGGAAAATCATGGCAATTCATGTACGAAAAAGGGATTTAGAAAATAACACTTATCCAATACTTGCTTCTGGTGGGGAATCTCAGATTTACCGGTATCAAAATGGAAAACTGATAAAAATTTTTAAAGATCATGTTTTACTCTCTTTAAAAGAAAGAAAAGTAAAAGCCTGGTTAAAAGAACCAAAAATTCCCTTTGTAATGGCACCTTTAGATAGTGTAGAGGTTTCGGATTCTTTTAAAGGCTATTTATTAGAGGAAGTAGAAAATGCCTCTCCGATTGGTGTTCTTGCCAAGATCAAGTATATCAAGGTAAATCACTTATCGAACAAAGATATATTAGAAATTTTAATTTCTTATTCTAAGAAATTAGAGGAATTACATCGAAGTGGAAAATGGATAGGAGATATTAATGAAAACAACGTTTTGATTAAAGGAAAGGATCTTTACTACATTGATACGGATAGTTATGGTTTAGCAAATTTGCCAGCAGATGCGTATACCGAAATTTATACAGATCCTAAGGCTTATTGCTGGAATGGGAAAAAGTTGGAAAAGATTGTGTTAAGTCCTCAAACAGATATGTTTGCCTTTGCACTCTTATCTTTTAAACTTCTAACCAGAATGCATCCTTTTAATGGTGCTTATTCAAAAGATCCTGCTATGAATACAGAGGTAAGAATGCAAAAAAAGATTTCTGTTTTAGGAAATCATAATGTTACCATTCCACCTATGATTATGTCTTGGAATTGGATGTCTCCCAGTCTATTAAAAACTTTTTTAGAAATTTTTGAAGGAAACAAAAGGTGTTATATTACCAAAGAGTTAGAAGAACTGTATACGCATTTAAGCTATTGCAAACATCATCAGATTTATTATTATAGTCAATATGATGAATGCCCCATTTGTAACCAAAAGGCAAAGATCAAAATTACCCCGGTTGTTTCTAGAAGTAGTTCTTCTTCTCATATTCCGATCAAAATGATATATTCTTCACAAGATGTGGAACTCTTCTTTCATTTTAGAATGTATTTGTCTACCCAAGGAGATTTTGTACATACCACTTGCAAAAATCGTTGGAAAACAAGAAATGGTTGCAAAATTGAATTTTCTACCGATGGAGAATATGTATTTGAAATCTATGATAGCAAAATACTTGTGTATCAAGCAAGAGAAAAGAAACTACTCTTTCCAATTCTTAAAATGTATCATAGCCCTGTTTATATTACAGGAGATTACATTTATTATATAAATGATCGCATGTATTTTTGCAAAAGTCAGATTAGTATGGTGGGGAGCTTTGATGAGGAACTGTTTCCTGTTTATCCAAATACGATTTTTTCTGCCAGCAAAGAGGCGTATTTTGTAGCTTTACTGTATCCAGAAAAAATCTTAATCAACACCAACCATGCCAGTATATTCTTAAATTGTAAGGATAAAATCTCTGAATATGCTATCTTGTATGATGAGGCATCCCAAAATTGGCTTTTTATTTATGAGATGAGAAATGGTCTTCATAGAAGCATTGTGATTTCCAAGCAAGGTCAAATACTATATGATAGCAGTTTTTATCGTTATAGTGTTAGTAGCTTAGATCATATTTGCTTTGCAAATAATACTATTTTTGTACCTTCTTCTGGAAAGATCATTGGCATTAACTACATGGAAAATAGAGTAAAAGAGTTTCCGTGTCATGTAGTTACAGAAGAATCCATTTTACAATTTAAACAAGGTGGCTTTGATATAGCAACCGAGAATAAACTTTACCGATATGGTGTTTAAAAATTTTGAAAAGATCCTTTTACAAGGGTCTTTTCTTTTGGAATATTATGTGATAGAATGTTATCGAAGAGGTGGTAAAATGAAATGTATTGTAACGGGTGCAACAGGACATATTGGTAATGTACTTGTAAGAGAGTTAGTAAAAAGAGGGTACGATACAAGTGCTTTTGTTTTAGAATCTGACAAAATGCCTGAGGGAATCGATGTTCCTGTTGTTCACGGAGATGTAAGAGATTTAAATAGTTTAGTAAATGCTTTTCAAGGAATGGATGTTGTTTTTCATTTAGCAGGGATTATTGAAATAGGATCTGGAAATAAAAAATTAGTACACATGGTAAATGTAGAGGGGAGTAAAAATGTAGTAGAGGCTTGTAAAATAGCGAAAGTAAAAAAATTAGTTTATACCAGCTCTGTACATGCTATTGAAGAAAAAAAGCATGGTGAGATTATTTCAGAAGTAAAAGAATTTGATCCAAAACGTGTCAAAGGATTATATGCTAAATCCAAAGCAGAAGCAACACAATATATTTTAGAGGCAAATTCTAAAGAATTAGAAACAATTATTGTTCATCCATCGGGAGTTATTGGCCCTTATGAATATGTGACTTCTAATTTAGGACAACTTATTTTAGATTGTGTCAATCAAAAAATTCATGCCTATTTAAATGGTGGATATAATTTTGTAGATGTACGAGATGTTGTAAATGGAACCATTCTTGCTCTAGAAAAAGGGAAAGCAGGGGAATGCTATATTTTAGGAGGACATGTGGTTTCTGTAAAAGAGTTGATGGAGCGAATTTCTAAAATTACAGGTATTCCAATGCCTAAGTATAAGATTGCTCGTTGGTTTGCCTTTATAACTGGTGTTTTTTCAGAAGCATATGCAAAAATTGTAAAAGAAAAACCATTATTTACTTCTTATGCAGTGTATACCATTGGTACTAATGCAAATTTTAGCAGTAAAAAGGCACAACAAGAGTTAGGATATACGATAAGAGATATTGATGAAACATTAAAAGACACCATTGATTGGTTTCGAAAAGAGGGAAAAATAAAATAGAAAAAGACCTAATAGAAAAAATTCTATTAGGCTTTTCGCTTAAAATTGAAATAAATTTAGTCCGATTTCTTCATCAAATTTTCTATCAACGGTTCCATCAATTGCAGTTAAAAACATTTCACAAGTAGCACTAATGTAACATTCATTTAAATGGCCACCATAAACATTTTGGTTTTCATCTGCTACATTAATATGCAAATGCAAGTAAGTTTTTCCATCTTGTGTGGTTACATTTCCAACAAGACTTGTGATTTCCATGTCACCTGTTAATTCCTTTGACTCATATTTTTTTACATCTGTATGGAAAAGTCCAATTTTTACTCTATTAGTAGCACCAAGAGCAGTTAAATGAGCAAGTTTAATATTTTGCTCTGTACAAAACTTTGTTAAATTGGTAAGAACTTCTTCACCTTTATCCATACGAATAACGTATTGGTTTCCAAATTTTCTAAATTCCACAAAATCACTTCCTTCTATAGAATTATACTACATTTTTGGTAAAATGAAAAGAGTAAAAGCAATTTTAATTTAAGATAACCAGTCAAACATAGAAAGCTTTAAATCTTGCAAATTTCCTTTTTTTCCAAAGCCTAAAACGGTATCAGGACCACTATGGAAGTCAGTTCCACCACTGATAAGGAGATGATTTGCTTTAGCATATTCAAGTAAAAAGTCTTGATGTTCTTTGGTATGAGAGCTATGAAAAACTTCTATATTTACTTGATAATTCGTTGCTTTTTCTATTTTTTCAAGCATTTGATATACACTTGCCATGTCTTGATAAATATAGATAAAAGCATGTGCAAGAAAAGGAAGTCCTCCTGCTTCTAATATGGCTTGAGCGGTTTCCTCAAAAGTGGGTAAATGAGTGGTTGTGTCGATATAAAAGTCCGAATGAGGATTGGCACAATATTTTTTGAAAAAGAGTTTAGGGCTATCCCAAGGTTCAGGTGCATTTTGTAAAAAGTAGGCTTTATTTTCTGGATATTTTTGCAAATCTCTACAAAGAAACTCGGTTGCAAATTTTCCCTCTGGAAGAAAGATCTCATCGGAGGTTTGAAGTCCTAATTTTTTACAAATGGTCACAAGATAATCCAGTTGCTCTTTTTGTGAAGTTGTCTTAGAAAAGGAAAACTGATCTAAAAAGTGTTGCATTTTACATACATCCACTCCATAAGCAAGTATTTCAATGGGGATATATTTTTTTGTAGCTTCATCTAATATTTTACAAGCAATCTCTGTTCCAACTCCTACCTGAATCCCGTTAAATCTTTCTTTTGGAAGAGATTTTACATTCAGATAGGTAGGTAAAATGGTGTTATGATCTGTAAAATAGATTCTTTTTAAATGGATTTCTTTTGCATATTTAATCAGTTCAGCAGGTGTAAATAATCCATCTGAAAAAGTAGTGTGAATGTGTAAATCTGCTTCAGGCTGTAATCCTTGTGCGATATATTGTCTACAATCATTTAACATTTGTTGATATAACGTCTCTTTTTTGTCAGTCATAAAAAAGGTTCCTCCTTATAATTTTATATAGATGTAGGTAATTTAAAAGTAAAATTATTTTAGCATGATATTATGTAAATGTCAATAAAGTTAAATGCTCTATTTGGAATTATGTGAAAATAAAAACAAATTTAAAAGGAATTTTGTGAATAAAACATTGAATTAATGCTGAATTTTGTGATATAATATAATTGAGGTGAACAATACATGGAAAGGTTAAGAAGAAAAATTGATCAATATTTAATCGAGTGGAAAAATGATCCTGATAAAAAACCACTAATTGTAAAAGGTGCTAGACAAATAGGAAAAACAGAAGCAATAGAACATTTTGCTAAAAAGTATTATAAAAATATTATAGAAATTAATTTTGCTTTACAAAAGCAGTATCAAGATATTTTTGATGATGGTTATGAAGTAGATACCATATTAAAAAATATTTCGTTAAGGAATCCAAGTTTTGAATTTGTACCAGGACAAACATTAATATTTTTTGATGAAATTCAAGCAAATATTAATTGTGCAACTTCTTTAAAATCTTTTCATTTAGATAAAAGGTTTGATGTAATCTGTTCTGGATCTTTAATGGGAATTAATTATAATCAAATAGAATCTAATAGTGTAGGAAATAAAACAGATTATGATATGTATTCGATGGATTTTGAAGAATTTTTATGGGCAAAAGGCTATAAGGATAATCAAATAGAGGATTTATTTGAGCATATGAAAAATTTAGAGCCATTTTCTAATACAGAGTTAAGTGTCATGTTTGAGAATTTTAGAGAATATATGGTAATAGGCGGAATGCCTGCGATTGTTCATAAATTTGTTACCCAAAATAATTATAGTGGAACATTAGATTTACAAAAACAAATTTTATTAGATTATGAAGAGGATATTACAAAATATGCAAATGGATTAGACCAGGGAAGAATATTAAATGTATATAGAAAAATCCCTACTTTTTTAGGAAATGAAAATAAAAAATTTCAAATATCTAAAGTGGAAAAAGGGGCTAGAAGTAGAGAGTATGTGGGTACTGTAGAGTGGCTTGTAAACGCCGGAATTATTAATATTTCTTATTGTATGGAACAACCAGAACTTCCATTAGGTGGAAATTATAACCCTGAAAATTTTAGGCTATATTTTAGTGATACAGGAATTTTAATCGGTTCCCTTGATGATGAAGCACAAGCTGATTTAAGAAATAATAAAAATTTTAATACATATAAAGGGGCTATTTATGAAAATATTATGAGTGAAATGTTGATAAAACAAGGATATAAATTATATTTTTATAAAAATGAAAAAGCAACCATAGAAATGGATTTTTTTGTAAGAGATAAAGATTCATTAATTCCAGTAGAAGTCAAAGCAAATGATGGAGCTACTGTATCTTTAAATCATTTAATAGATGGAAAAAAATATCAGGATATAAAATATGGAATTAAATTTGGTTATAAAAATATAGGATTTAATGGGAAGTTTTATACTTTTCCGTATTTCTTAGCATTTCTGTTAAAAAGATATTTAAGGGAAAAATAAAAGAAGAATATATTTCTAAAAAATATTGTATGAAATAATAGCAATATTTTTTAGAAATTTTTTGTACTGTCTTAAATAAGAAGGTATATTGAAAATAAAAGTTAAATAAGATATAATAAATTAGGTGGTATGAGATGATATATATCAGTTATTTAGAAACTCCATTTGGTATTTTAGAAATTAGAGCAACGAGTCGATATATTCTTTCCGTATTATTTGTAGATTATGTACTTGAAAATGTGACAGAAAACGAGTTAACGAAACGTTGTAAATTAGAAATTGAGGAATATTTTGAGAAAAAAAGAAGAACGTTTGATTTGCCTTATCAATTAGCAGGAACGGAATTTAGTAAAAAGGTGTTACAAGAAGTAGAAAAAATACCTTATGGTGAGGTGATGACATACAAAGAAATTGCCAAAAATGTAGGAAAAGAATCTGCGGTAAGAGCAGTTGGAAATATGATTGGTAAAAATAATTTATTAATTTTACTCCCTTGTCATCGCGTTATTGGAAGTAATGGCAAAATGACAGGATATGTAGCGGGTATTAAAATAAAAGAAAAATTGTTAGATTTAGAGAAAGGGAAGTGAGTATATGCAAGTTAGGAAAGAATTAAAAATTGAGGGGTTAAAAAGTGAAACAGATAAAGCAAATTTGATGAGTGCATTATTAAGTATTTCAGAAGTAGAAAGTGTTGATGTGATCCTTGAAAAAGGAATTGTCGTTCTCTTGCTTGAACGTGATATTTCAGATGATGAAATTGAAAATAAGATTGAAAAATTAGGTTATACATTGGTTTCTATTTTTGAAGTCGAAGTATAAGAGAGATTGAATCCCTAAAAATAATAACTTTTTTTATAAAATTATTATTTTTAGGGATTCATCTATTTTAGTAAGTGATTACTTATCACTTTATCTTGAAACAATGCTAATTTGAGTAATGTTCCAAGAACCATTTTCATAAAGAGCTTCATACCAATAATCAACTAAAATTTGTTCTCCGATATGTTCAGAAATTACAAATTGGAAGTTTTTGGTATCTTCATGTCTAAAAGTAAAGGTATAATGCTCTGCATTTTCTTCTGTTTGAGATTCATCCATTAAATGAACTGTTTGATCAGGGGTTAAAGATGTATTATTTGCAAAGTCTAAAATCTCTTCAACAGCTTCGTCTGAAAGAACTTCTCTAGTTTCTAAGTTAATAAAGTTAGATTTTGCAACATTAAACTGAAGGGTATCTTGTTTCCCTTGAAAAAATGTCACAAATGCTTGTTTGTAAAATTGTTTAGAAAGCTCTAAATTATCTTCCTCTGGTCTAGGTAGTAGAATAAAACTACTAACAATGATAAAGGCAATTACAACAATAATGCCGATAGCAAATCCAATAGAATTTTTCATAAATTATCTCCTTCTTTCTGTATATATATAATAAATATATAATTATACAAGATGGGAGAGTCCGTATAAATATATATTAATAACTAAGTTAAAAAACATCCAAAATACTAACAGATGTTCATGCTAGTATTTTGGATGTTTTGGATTCACTTGTATATTAATATAAGGAATCTAAATCATTGATGTCATTTGCATTAGGCTGCGTATTTCCCGTGTACTGTGAGTACATGATAGAGCTGGGATCAGAATTGTGTGCAAGTCCTAAAAGATGGCCTAACTCATGAACAAAAACACTTGTTAAATTAGGATTACCCGATGAGCCTGTCCCAAATGTGATGTTGCTATTTACGATGATGTCAACTTCACGGATGATGTCTGGTGTACCAGAAAAGGTATTGGTAACCGTTTTTGCAAGATCATCAATACTTGCAAGAGGAGCTTTACCAACAGAGTTAAGAGAGTCAATACCAGCACCGAAGATAGCCGTTTGCTGTCCGCCGAAAACAAGAACCGTGCCTACACGTGTGCTATTCCAAATGTTGATAGCCGCTTTTAGCTGGCTGATCTCTTGTGCGTTTAATGTCCGGTCAGCGTAAACGGTTACAGGTACGGATGTCCAATGTGTGCCATTGAGTGCTGCAGAAGCTGTCATGCTCGGGAAACAAAGCAGGATACAAAGGGTGAGTAAGGTTGCAATTTTGGCTTTCAGTTTTTTCATTAGAAATACCTCCTATTTATTATAATATATAATATTATACAATATTTTTTACAAAATGTTCCATTTTTTGCGGATAATCGCTATTTTTATATCTTAAATACAATATTTTTATTTTAAACGTTCATTTTAAACTTTTCACGATATTTTTTGAGGAATGAAAAACGAGAAAAAAAGAATTGACTTTCCATTTTTTTTGTAGTATAATAGGGGGCAAATAGCAAAACCGATAATAAAGCAAAGTAGATAAAAGAAAAATATGCAAGAGAGTATGGATCTT
>CALXBS010000018.1 GCA_944386605.1 uncultured Clostridia bacterium
TACCACCTTTTATCCATTGTGGAGCTCTAATGCTTCCTTGTCTTGCTCTACCTGTTCCTTTTTGTCTCCATGGTTTTCTTCCACCACCACGTACTTCAGCTCTTGTTTTTGTAGATTGTGTACCTTGTCTTTGATTAGCCAAGTAATTTACTAAAGCTGCATGAACAACCACATCATTTATTTCAACACCAAATACTGACTCGTTTAACTCAATATCTTTTACTTTTTTGCCTTCCATATTTAAAACGTCTACTTTAAGCATGATCTCTTTCCTCCTCTCCTTCTATTACTTAACACTTTTTCTAACTTTTACAATTGAACCTTTTGCTCCTGGAATAGATCCTTTTACTAAAATTACATTTTTATCAGTATCTACTTTTACAACATCTAGGTTTAAAATTGTAGAAGTTTCACTACCCATATGACCTGGTAGTTTTTTACCTTTAAATACTCTACCTGGAGTACTAGTTGGTCCCATTGAACCTGGTCTTCTGTGATACATAGAACCATGTGACATAGGTCCTCTGTGTTGACCATGTCTTTTTATATTTCCTTGGAAACCTTTACCTTTTGAAATACCTTGTACATCTACTGAATCTTCTGTAGTGAAAGTATCTACAGTAATTTGACTTCCAATTTCATATTCATCTACATTTTCAACTTTTATTTCTCTTAAATATTTTTGTACTTCTACTCCTGCTTTTGCAAAAACTCCTTTTAAAGGTTTATTTGCATTTTTTTCTTTGATTTCCCCAAAACTAACAACGATTGCATTATATCCTTCTTTATCAGTTGTTTTTTTAGCAACTACTGTACAAGGTTTGGCTTCGATTGCTGTTACAGGAATTGCGACACCGTCCTCATTGTAAATTTGTGTCATTCCGATTTTCTTTCCATAAATTTCTTTTACCATGTTTATCCTCCTTAAATTTTAGTTAACTTCAGAAATATTTAATTTGAGGTCTGTCATTGCCTATTACAAGGATAACAATTAAATATTTTGCGAAGTTTATAATTTTACTTCAATATCTACACCAGCAGGCATATCAATTGACATCAATGCATCTACAGTTGCTTGGTTAGGTGCTATAACATCAATTACCCTTTTGTGAGTTCTCATTTCAAATTGTTCTCTTGAATCTTTATGTTTGTGTGGAGAACGTAAAATTGTAATGATCTCTTTCTCAGTTGGTAATGGAATTGGTCCTGAAACTTCAGATCCTGTTTTTCTAGCCACTTCAACTATCTTAGATGCTGCTTGCTCTAGCACCACATGATCATAAGCTTTTAATCTTATTCTCATTTTTTTAGTTTGTTCTTTTGACATATGTAAAACACTCCTTTTCTATTATCTAATGGCCAAGCAAGTTTTACACCATTCCGTGTGTTTCATTTTTTACCCATATTAAAACCAAATTTTACTTATAGCAAAACTTGGCAAATACACGTAGTTCTATACTTGCCGCCCGATTTAAAATCAGACATGCTCCATAAGAGTTCCCTACCTCAAAGGGTAGCCACATCTTACTTCAACGCAAATCATAAATAATTATAACCTAAAAGTAAAAAAAAAGCAAGTATTTTTGCTAATTTTTTTGATTTTTTTAGAATGTTTGTTGTAAAAGTAAAATCTAAAAGAAAAAGTAAATTCCAAATGTATATATAAATATGGATAAAATTAAATTTATATTATTAAATTCTCAGTATATTTATATATTTTTTTATCATTCTTTACATAGTTAATTTACATAGAAAATTCCTTTATTTTTTTAGTTGAAACGAAATCTTTTTTATGATATTATAATGAAAGTTAAACTAATTAAATATATGGGGTGATAATATGAGTAAAATTTTTGTAATAGACGGAACCGATGGTAGTGGAAAAAAGACTCAAGTAAAATTGTTAAAAGAAAGATTAGAAAAAGAAAACTATTCTGTCATATCTTATCCTTTTCCAAACTATAGCAGTTTATCTTCTGGGCCAGTTAGAATGTATTTAGAAGGGGAAATTTCTGAAAATGCAAATGATATTTCTGAAAAAGCAGCTTCTTCTTTTTATGCGGTTGATAGATATATCACTTATCAAAAATCTATGAAAAAAATGTTTGAACAAGAAAATAATATTATTTTATTAGATCGTTATACATCTGCTAATTTAATTCATCAAGGTTCAAAGATTATTGATAAATATGGAATGAATGAAGAAAAACTAGATGAATACATTCATTGGATTTGTAATTTTGAATATAATGATTTAGAATTACCAATGCCTACACAAACATTTTTTATGAACATGCCAATTAATGTTATTTTAAAGTTAATTGAAAATAGACCTGATGAAATTTCTGGTAATACCACAAAAGATATTCATGAAAGAAATTTAAGCCATTTAGAAAACTCTTTAACCTCTGGATTATATGTTGCAAAGAAATTAAATTGGTATACTGTAAATTGCATGAAAGATGATCAATTACGTACCATAGAAGATATAAATGATGAAATTTTTAATGAGATTCTTCGTATAGTAAACAATAAATTATAATTTTAAAATGTTATTTTACATATTTCTCTTGATTTTTCATTTCTTTTATGTTAAAATGTTTGAGTAAAAACTTATCGTGTCTTAAGGAGGTGCAATATGCCAAACATAAAATCAGCAAAAAAGAGAGTTTTAGTTATTGAAACAAAAACTGCACAAAACAAAGCAACTAAAAAAGCATATAAAGAAGCTATTAAAGCTTTTGAAAAAGCAGTTGAAGAAAATGCAAATAATAAAAATGAATTATATACAACTGCCGTTAGTTTAGTAGATAGAGCTTGGTCTAAAGGTGTACTTGCTAAAAACACTGCAGCAAGAAAAAAAGCTGCTTTAGCAAAACTATTAAATAAATAATTTACAGGAAAGTTTTTCCTGTTTTTTTATTCAAAAAAATGTTGAGAAAATACTTTCTACATGTATCATCTCAACATTTTTCTTTATTTTAAAAATCCATTGATAATTTCTTTTTCAGCTTGTTTTTCTGTAAGTCCAAATGTCATTAATTTTGTTACCTGGTCTCCAGCAATCTTACCAATAGCTGCTTCGTGAATAAGTCTAGCATCAATATTATTTGCAATAATTTCTGGTATTGCTTTTACACAAGCTTGATCCATAATAATTGCATCACATTCTACATGACCAAAACAATTTGTATTGCCTATAATATTGGATCTAAATTCTTGCTGTGATCTATCTTTTGCAACGGATCTTGATGTAACTTTCGTACTAGAATTCTCACCATTTAACTCTACTAAAAAATCGGTAATAGCAACCTGTTTATCATGTGTCATTATTTTTTCGGATATAATTAAATTTGCATTATCTTCTAAATATCCTTTGGTAATTCTTTTTGTACTGTCAACACCTTCAATTTGAACAGTTTCCATTTCCAAGGTAGCACCCGATTTTAAATGAATGATCGTTTCGGGATTTAATATTTTTTCTCCGCTACCCTCTCCTTGACCATAATGCTTCTCTATATATTTTACTTTTGCATTTTCCTCTAAATAAAAAGTATGTATTCCATCATGCTCAGATGTATTACATGAACTATTATGAATTCCACATCCCGCAATGATGGTTACATCTGCATTTTTTCCAACATAAAAGTCATTATATACTACATCTGTCATGCCATCAGCTGTTAAGATAACAGGGATATACACTTTTTCCCCCTTAGTGTTTTCTTGAATATAAATATCAATACCTGGTTTATCTAATTTTGTTTCTATTTTGATATTTTTCGTATTTTTACGCATTAGCTTTTTTCCATTTTCTCGTATATTAAAAGCACCCTCTGGCACATCTTCTATATCAGAAACTTTTTTTAAAATAAATCTTTCTATTTTGTTAAGTTCTTTTTGTTCCATTATTCCTCCTTTAAAAATCTACAACTTCTCGTATTATTTAAAAGTTTTGGAAGTATTTCTTCTCTTGTTCCACTTTCTTTTATCTTTCCATTTGCGATAAGAATTAATTCATCAGCTATATTTAGTATTCTTTCCTGATGAGAAATAATAACAATAGAGCTATTGATTTTCTCATATAGTTTTTCAAACACTTCTATTAAATTATTAAAGCTCCACAAATCAATTCCTGCTTCCGGTTCATCGAAAATAACAACACTTGCTTGTCTAGCAATAACAGTGGCAATTTCAATTCTTTTTAATTCTCCTCCTGAAAGTGAGTTGTTTACTTCCCTTTTTAAATATTCATTTGGACATAACCCAACTGCTGAAAGGAAATGACAAGCTTCAGGCTGTTTTAGTTTTCTTCCTACACTCATACATAATAAATCATAAACTGTTATTCCTTTAAACCTTACTGGCTGCTGAAAAGCAAAAGAAATTCCTAAATTGGCTCTTTGAGAAATATCAAGTGATGTAATATCTTCTCCATTTAGTAAAATCTTTCCTGAATCAGGTTTTTCTATTCCCATAATAATCTTTGCAAGAGTAGACTTTCCACCTCCATTTGGACCTGTAATCACAATATATTTTTTATCATCTATTTTTAAATCTATATGATCTAGAATTTTCTTGTCTTCTCTTGTAAAGCATATGTCTTTTAATTCTAACATGAATTTATTCCTCCTTTACAATAGCGTTTATATTATATCATATTTTTTACAAAAATAACAGTATTTACGCTATTTTTACTTTTACTTATGTATTATATTTTTATTTCCCACTCTTGTATTGTATATACTAACTATATGTGTTATAATATAACCATAAATAAAGAAATCGGTGATATTATGCTAAAAACTCTCATAGCAGAAGATAATGTAAATTTCGTAGCTTCTTTATACAATACATTAGAAAATTACCATTTAAATTTCCTTAAAGTTGTACAAATATTATCTACTGGAGATGCTGTGTACCAGTATTTAAAGCTAAATTCTGATCAAATCGATTTGATCCTTTTAGATTTGAATTTACCAAATATTAATGGGATACAAATCTTAGAAAAACTAAGTTGTAACCAAAAATTACCTGATATTATAGTAATATCAGGCGAAAGTTTATTAATTTCCGAACTTTCTCAAAAGCAATTCAAAATCGCTCGTATTTTTAGAAAACCTTTTGATATGACAGACTTAGTAAATTACTTATCAGAACATTATCATAATCTACAAAAAGAAAAAAGTCCTGAATATCAAAAAATTAAAAATTTATTAGATCAATTTAATTTTAATACCTGTAGTCTTGGATATGATTATATTATTAGCTGTCTTTTGATATGTTTAACCAACAATATTACACATATTTCTAACGCAAAAGAATTATATGAAAAAGTTGCTAAACAAAAAAATATTATTTCTATTCATACAATAAAATGGAATATTGATAAAGCCATAAAAAATATGAACAGATTAACAGAATCTAACATATTAAGAAAATATTTTTCTTATACACAATCCTTGTCTAGCAAATTATTTATAAATAGAATGTTAACTATTTTATCTACTCCAGATGAAACTTAATGTTAAGTGATTTAAAATTTTTCATAAAATAAATCTAAAATAGTGTTTAAAAAAATTTTAGGCGAAGGATAACTATGATAAGGAAAGAATTCACTTAGTACACTTTGTTCTGTTAATCGATTCATTGTCCTTATTGCTTTTTCAACATTCCAACCAACGTTTCTTACTGTATAAATCTTTCGCCTTTCACCTAATTTTTGATATAACAAGTTCATAGATGGAACTGTATGCCATTTTTCTTCAATACAAATTTCTAAACAATCTATTAAATAAGTATACCCACTACTTGCTTTATTAAAATCAAACTGATTCAAAATAGAAGTTAATTTCATGTTCTCGTTTTTATCTTTATTTAACTTTCTTAATGTTTCAACCAAATCATCCAATTGAAAGGGTTTTATAAACATCTTATATACTTTAATGTTTCTTTTTAAGAGTTCTACTATATAATTTTCTTCTCCAGAAATTCCAATCACTTTTGTTGTTATATTTTTCTCACGCATAATTTCTAAAATATCAATACCGCTTAGTTTTGGCATATTTAAATCTAAAATAATAACATCTGCTTCACAAGTTAGTATATAATCTAAAGCTTGCTCTGAATCTGTACTAATTTTAAATATTCTGTATTGATTAGTAGGATCATCTCCTAATTTATTACAAATGGTTTCTACAATTTTATAATTGTCATCTATGATTACTATTTTCAACATTTTAATACTCCGTCTTTCCTAAAAATTGTAAATATAGTATAGCAAATTTGACAAATTTTTTCAACAAAAACCATATAATGACAATTTTTTTCCAACTTTTCCAATTTTTTCTGTATTTTTCCAAAATGCTTGTTTTAATCTCACTCATTTGCTAAGATAGTATCAATTTATTAAAGGAGGTACTTTATGTGGTTAATCAATACTAAATACAAAAATTATATTGTAAACTTTTGGAAAACTTTGATAATCCTATTAATTTTTTATCTATTATTTCATTTTTATGATCACTATTTTATAAGAATAAATATAAATCAATTGCAAATTAATATTACTTGCACCCTTTCTTATTACATTATTTTTTATTTACTTTTAAAAAACAAGCATGATCCTATACACTGAAATAAGTGAGAGAAAAATCTCTCACTTATACCATGTTTATAAGGCTGGCATTCCTAAGCGATATTGGCCTTGCCTCCTATTTTTTTGATACCTATTCCTTTATCAAAAATTCCAATAGATTTCGATTATTTGTTTATCTCCTTCATGTTCAGGTATTGCACCAATTTTTATTTTGTCTACAAATGCATTTATTAGTTTTTTATCTAAAACTTTTATATCTTTATATTGATTCATCAATTCTTTCAGATTTTTCTCCTTTGCCTCTTTCACCATGAAATCTATTTCATCTATTTTCCTTTGGCACTCTAATACTTCTTTATCATATGTACTTTTAAAAAGCCTATATTCTTCTTCGCTAATTATTCTTTCTATTCTATCTTCGTAAATCCTAGTAAGATATCTCCTCTTTTTCTCTAAGTCTGTTTGTAACTTTTCTTTTTGTTTCCCCAATATTACTTCTCTTTTTTGGTAGCTACTTTTCTCTATCTCTACTTCTACCTTTGAAAAATCACAATAAAGATCTATCTTTTCTTTGATTTTAAACAGTATGATTTTATACAAACTTTCGTACGAAATTCTGTATATATTAAAGCATTGCTTTCCTGGTTCAAATGAATATTTACATCGATAATACGGTGTAACGCCATGACATTTTCTTCTTTGCATAATGCTTCCACAATTTAAGCAAAATAATTTTCCTGAAAATAAATGCCTCATATTAGTATTCGTATTATGTACTTTTTTCGTTGCGAACTTATCTTGCACACGCATAAACACTTCTCTTGATATAATTGCTTCATGTGTATTACTTACAATTACCCATTTTTCCTTTGGAACTTTTACTGTTTTTTTACTTTTGATATCTGGCTTAGTTGTAGTACCTTGAACCATATCCCCTACATACATTCTATTTTTTAATATTCTACGCACTGCACTACCACTCCAAAAATCACACATGTTATGATGATTATAGGTAGGGATCTGTTTTTCTTTTTTATATTTTGCCGGTGGTAATATCCCATCTTTATTTAAAATGTCGGCAATCTTTTCTGCTCCTAAATCTTTACCATCGTATAGATAAAATATTCTTTTTACTACCAATGAAGCTTCTGGATCAATTACTAACTTACTCTTATCCTTTTTATCTCTTACATAACCATATAATGGCGTAGCTGAAATATATTTCCCTTCCTCCCTCATAATCTTTAACGATGACTTTACACTTTCAGATGTATCCTCTACATACCATTGATTGACAAGACCATTAATTTGTCTTGATTTTTTTCCTCCCTTTATGTCAGTATCGATGTTATCTAATACTGCAATAAATCTAATTCCCCATAGCAGAAATTTATAATTTAAATACTTTTCAACCATTTCCATATCACGAGTAAATCTAGATTGCGTTTTACAAACAATAATATCAAATTTTTTATTTTCTGCGTCCTTTAATAATTGATTCCAAGCAGGCCTTTTGGAATCCATACCGCTATAATCATCATCCCAATATATATCATATAATTTCCAGTTCTTTTGTTTAATATATTTTAATAACATCAGTTTTTGATTTTGAATGCTTTCACTCTCATCAATATCATTATATTTTTTTCTATCTTCTTGTGATAATCTGCAATACAAAGCCACTCTATACTCATTTTCCATTATCATATTCCTCCTTTAGATGAAAAAAAGTATAGTCATTATAACAATGATTATACCTTCTACTTTTTATATTTCATTTCTTAATTCATTTAATATCAAATGAATGATAATACTTGTAATCTCATTTTTTAAATCACTATTTTCCAAATCTCTCATACCTCTCATTTAAATAATTTATCACACCCAAAATTCTTTCTAAATTCTCTTATCTCATAGTTATCTAAACGAAACTCCTGTTTATGTTTTTTATAATATGCTTCCTTTTGGATTTTCTTTTGCTTATTACTTATGATACTAGTTAAATACTTATCTGCATATTCCTTAAAATTACTTAATTCTTTTTTACTAAAATGAACAAGAGATTTTTTATCCTCTAAAGAATAAATTATAACTTTTTTATCATAAAGAGTATCAATGACCTTATTTAATCTTGCTGGATATTTCCCAAATTGTTCTAAGTTATATACAACTATCATTTCTATTCCAAGAGTTTCTATATCTCTTATCATAGCATTATAACGGTTTCTTCTTCTATTTTTTCCTCTAAAACCAATATCAACATATTCTTTTACATTTGTATTTTTACAACATTCTAACATAGAATCATCTATTTTTCTTTTATTTTCTTCATAATCTAAATTTGTATCAAAATTCATATAAAGTGCTATTTTTTTATTTAAAAAATATGAATTCAATGTTTTTCACCTAATTTATCATATTGTAATTCTTGACATTTTATTCCTTTTTCTCCACCTACTGATCATAAAAAATGTCAAAATCACTTTTTATGACCTTGACACTTAAATTTGCTTATATTTAGTCTTCTTTTAATAGTTCAATAATATTTATTTTTCTAATTTTTAAGCTATTTATCTTAATTGATATAAATGAAATGATACTAATTAGTAAAAAGAATATCAAAAAGATTTTAACATATAAACTAATATCATTTTCAATAACAAAATTTAATTTATAATGTATAACAAATGTAATTGCTTTATTTAATAACCAAGAAAGTATCACACCAATCATTGCTGATATTCCAATAATTGCCATTACTCTATACCCAATAATCTTTGATATATCTTTCATTTTATACCCTATTGCTTTAAGAATAGCTATATCTAATTTTTCATCGTTTATAATTCCCGTTATGATCATTCCAATAAAAATATATACAAATAAAATGGAAAAGATAAATATTCCTATGATAATAATTGTTGTTAAATGATAAATTTTTATATCATTCATTCCACTTTTATCTTTTAAATAAGAAGTATATCCCTTGTTAGTTAATTCTTCAAAAACATTATCTATACTATTATAATGATTGATGATAGCATACAATTCTTTATGAATCTCTAGTTCTTCGTTATAATTTACTATTTCCTCTTTTAATGTTTGATTTACATAGATCGTACGTTCATAATTTTGCACAGGATAAGTTCCACAAACTTTTGCAGATACTTCAAATTCTTCTACTGTAAGTTTAACATATTTTCCAATTAAATCGTTCAAGAAAATATACTGACGATTTTCATCTAATATCTTTTCTGGAAGGATAATTTGACATTCTTGTAGACTCGAGAATAGAGAATTTTTACCAATATCTTGAATTTCTTGATCGGATAAATAGGAAATTGGAAAGTTACCAATATTTTCCAAATCCATACTAAACGAGTTTAATCTTTTATATACCGATTCAATCTCTTTTATTTCTAAAATACTCTCTATATCCTTTTCTGTTAAATCATGATACTCATTCCTATTTTGACTTTTATCTATACAGATAACTCTATTTTTTATGTTATTTTGTATTTTATCTGAAAAAGTTCTATCTATTTGCCAAAAACTATATAGCATTGCTATCATAAAACCTGAAAATAATGAAATGGATAGAATATACAGTTTTAATCTTTTGGTAGAGAAAAAATTAGAAAACGCTGGAGCTAATAATCTCATATCATCCACCTATCCTTCTTTATTTAATGATATTGGTGTTTTTTGTAATATTTTTTTACCACATAATATACTAGAAAATAATGGAATACACAAAGAAATGATAAAAGCAATAAAACATACACTAAAATCTAGATCTACACCAATCTGTTGTAATTGAAAATTACTTGGTATCATTATTACTTTTACAAAATATACAATTAACATTGCTAATATTAAGGTAGGAATATAAGAAAATATTCCTATTAAGAAATTTTCTGTCAATAAGATTTTTTGAATCTCTTTATTTTTATAGCCAATTGCTTTTTGCATACCAATTTCATATTTTCTTTCACTAATTGATTTTATACTTGATACTGTAATACTAATGATAGATATAATACATAAGAAAATGAAGATAATTAGAAAAACTAGATTAATCGTATCTATTAATTCTATATTAGCAGTTGATTTTATAATTGCTCTACAATCCAAATTTCTTATTTCGTTTAAAACTTCTTCAACATTTTTTGCCTCATCAACGATAGTGTATATAGAATTTGCTTTAAAATATATTACATTTTCAGCATATATTGTATTTTCTTCTAATTCTTTATTAATTGCTTGCACATCTTCAAAAGAAGCATAACAATAGTTATAATCATTAATATTTTCATCTTGATTGTATACACCAATGACAGTTAATTCTTTTTCAAAAGTTTGATTTAACGCATTTACACCATTTGAAAAATCATAAGAATGATAGGTAATCTTTATTTTTTTATCAATTAAACTTTTTCCATCTATTATTTTTTCTGGATCAAAGTTTTGGTATAAGTCGTTATAAGGATAAAACTTTTCTGGAATGATACAAACACCACTTTCTCCAGGAAGAATCCCTCTTCCTGCAATGATATTAGGTGTGATTTCATGGTCTGCTCCAATTAATGAAATATTTCCATCTAATTCTTTTACCTCTACTCTAGTTTCATACTCTTCTGATGTCATTACTCTTTCTACGTGATTCATTTGAGAGATTTGATCCATTAATTCCTTTTGAGAATTTTCATCATAATCTAATACGGCTATGGTTCTATAAGAAATATTTTGATTAATCGCTTTATTCATTGCATTTAAAAAATGATTTGTAAAACTTAAGGCTACTATAAAAATTAACATAGCAATCATAATTAAAAAAACATTAATTACAACCGATTTTTTTCTTCTACTTAAGTTTTTACTGGCTAAATATAGGTAGTCACTTAGTCTCATAATTCTTCCCTCAACTTTCCTGATTCCATGTAAAATACTTTATCCGCATATTTTTTGATACTTTCATTATGACTAACTACTACCACTGCTTTTCCAGAATTTGATAATTCTTTCAAAGTTTTATACACAATTTCCTCATTTACTACATCTAAATTCCCTGTGGGCTCATCTGCTAAAATAAAATTTGGATCATTTGCCAAAGCCCTTGCAATCGCAATTCTTTGTTGCTCTCCTCCAGATAATTCCTTAGGGTAATGATTGATCCTATTTTCTAGGCCAAACTTTTTAAGCAACATCAATGCCTTATCTTGTCTTTCATTTTTTAAAATATTTTTATTAATGTACATTGGAAGCATTACATTTTCAATAGCAGTAAGTTTTGGATTTAAGTAAAAAGATTGAAATACAAATCCAATTTCTTTCATTCGAATCTCTGCTTTTTCATCTTCTGAACAATCTGATACTTTTTGCTCATTAATATAGATTTCACCACTATTAAGATTATCTAATAATCCTAAAATCTGTATTAATGTACTTTTTCCAGAACCTGAATGTCCCATGATAACATACATTTTTCCACTTTGTATTTTTAGGCTAGCATGATCAATTGCAATTATTTTTTCATTTTTTAAATTAAATTCTCTTACACAATCTTTTAAAACAATACTCTTTTCCATAATAATTCCTTTCATTTTTAAAGCTTTAAATTAAACTCTTAATTTAATTTTACCATAAATTTCAAATATATAAAGAAATTTCAAGAAAATTAGAAAAATTTAGAAAAAAGTGGAAAAAATAGAAACTACTGTTATTTTTCTACTAACTTATAATTATTTTATTTACTCAAAAAAAGGAAGTACAAAATAATTAAAATGTACTCCTCTTTTTCTTTTTAAGATAAAACTAAAAATGGATAGATATAATCTATCCTAACTATTCTAATTTATACTTTTGATATAAATCTTGTATCTCATTATAAATTTCATCTACTTCAGCTTTTTTACCTTCTATCGCAACCACTTTCATTTCTGGTTTGAAATAATCGTCTATTTCAAATGTAACATTATTTTTCTTATACACATATCTTTTTCTTTTTAATTCCTTGCTCTTTACAAAATCAAATATTTTTAAAATAGATTCAACAAACTCTCTATTATTTTCATCTATTTCTAACATAGGAGATTCTTGTGATACTTTTAATACCTGTTCTGATTCATTTTCCTCTTTAAAATTTAAATATTTGGAAATTTTACCTTCTATTTCATTAGTCGTTATTCTAGCTAAAATTCCATTATTATTTTTGTATAAAATTCTAATTTGTTCAACATCTTTTTCTTTAATATAGCCTTTTTCTTCACAATATGCTATAAAAGGTTGTATATCCTTTACCTTAAAACTATATTCATACTCTACCATTTTCATCACCAATATAATATTAATATTAAATTACAAAAAACTCAACTATATTTTTATGTATAGGGTGGCTATTTCTAACAAACACACAGTTGCCCTCTTGTTTGCATTCCACCAATTCCTTCAATTCCTTCTCTAGTATTGGATATAATATTTTCTAAAGGAACAAATTCTTCTACAGGGGTATATGCAATTGTTTGTGCAACAATTAGTGGATCCATCATATCAATTAAAACTCTTTTAGGTGCACTTGCAAAGTTTGCACCAGCAGAAATAATAGCTTCATAAAAACTTTGACATGCACCAGCAAAAATAACTAGATTATCTAAATTATGTTCATATCTTCTTGCTTCTAAAACACCTTGGATATAATACTTTGAATATTTATAATTATCTAAATTATAAATATCGTTTCTTTTTCTCATAAAGGCATCGTGTCCTGTCAAAATTAAAATATTGGGTCTTATTCTTTGTAATAAGCCATATACTCTTTTATATTGCTCTGTTTCAGGTATATTATATGTATAAGCTGTTACTCCCATCGTCTTATATATCTCTCTAGATTTATTACTATATTCTAAATCCCCATCAATATGTAATATAATCCCAGGCTTTTTCAAAATTTTTTCTTTTACATATGTATTTGGATTATCTTCTAAAATTTTTTTTTCACGCATTCCACTCATATATTTTTTATTCATATTAGAATAACATCTGTTTCTTCTTACACTTCTAGAACGTTCTAAATTTGTCATTCTTTTTTCAATCTCTTCTACTGATATATGCTTCAAATCAAATTCCGGAGCGTCTGCTACAATTCGAACAGTAATTCCCACAAGTTCTGCTATATTATTGTTAATAGCGGTAATCCTAAATAATATGTCATAATTATATGATCTTCTTGCTACAATATCTCCTACTTTAAATACTTCCAAAAATCTCACCTCTAAACTATTATATGAGAAGAAATTTTTTTTGTTATTTAATATGATTGCTTCTTATAATGAATAACTTTTATAAAATTATTTGCTTAATAAAAAGTAGAATGTGCTATAGCAATGACTATAACACATTCGTAAAAATTTCTTTTTAATTATATACGACATTATAATTTTTCTAAGAGTCTTTTAACAATGTTCCTCAACCAAAAATTCATATTATTACAATTATTAGCTAAATTACTTTTGTTCTAATGCTTCAATATTTTGTTGTACATAAGTATTTAAACTTTCCCATTCTCCAGTTGTATTATTCTTAATTTTTAATTCATTTATATTTAAATTTGAGGTAACAACACTTTTAGTTTCTTGTGGTATATTAACTTCCCTTAATCCATTTCCAAGTCTGATAATTTCATATGCATTATATGTGGTATTATATGTTAAATATGCTAAGTAAGTTTTACCAACTTCAATTTCTATATCTTCATCAGCAAGTATATTAATGTATTCTTCACTTAAATCTATTGTAATTCCAGCTTGTTCTCTTAAATATCTTCTTTTTTCGGTAGCAGCTGCTGGTTGAGATTCTTCCCAACTTTCCATATCAACATATCCACCAGGCTTCTCATAAGTTACCACTTGCCCAACTTCTAAATTTCCACTTATTACATCATTAATTAATATTTTTCCAAAGGTCATTCCAAGTGAACTTGCATGTGGATCCATATAATCTTTTGATACCACCTTTACTATCACTACATCTGTTGCAAGTTCATACATTTTTTGTGGTGTAAATTCTTCAGCCAAGCATAATGAATGTATACTTTGTTGTGCTTTTTGTCTTATATCTTCTGTAATATAATCAGACAAATTATATTCCTCAGCTGAATTATCTATTATAATATCTTCTATTTCATTATTTTCATTATTTTCTTTATTATTTTTCGCAATACTATTCCCAAAAACTATTGATACTCCCATCAATAAAGTTGCAGTAACAGAAAAAATAACTATTTTATGACTTTTTTTCATTTGAATTTTCCTCCTTAATTTTATAAATTATACAAATATTATTATTTATCCCCCCTTTCAAAATCACTTTTTATACTATCTAATGATTCCCATTCTCCTGTTTCATTATTTAAAATTGTATTATTTTCAGCATTATATTCTCTAATTCCATTTTCTCCCGCTTGTATCCAATATCCTGATACATTTTCTGTTAAATACACCAAATAAGTTTTTCCAGCTTCTATATTTACATTACGAAAACCTACTGATATATCAACATATATATTATCTATATCTACACCATTTTTTATTGCGTCTTGACATGAATTTTCTATTTCACTATCTTTTGTTTCAGTAGAAAATACTTCGTAATATTTTAAATAATCTTTATATAATATTCTTCCACCTTTTTTTCTAAATTCTACACTTTCTCCCTCTTTTAAATTACCTTTTATCGAATTCTGAATTGTTAATTTACCAATTGTTCTTACAAATGTATATCCTATATCTCCATTATATTGATATTCATATCTTAGATCATAATTTGTTCCTTTCACTTCATCAATTGTTACAATGGCTATCTCTTCTGACAAATCATACATTTCATCTAAATTTAATTCGCCTCTACAGGCAAGAGAAGATGGATCGCCTTTTGAATATACTACATAAGCTTCTTCTACTTCATTACTATTAAGATAATTATCATTTGATTGAATAGTGACATTTTTATCTATACCATTACTTAACATATATATGCCAAAAGCAGAAATAGCAATAACAAAGATAAAAGACGCTACCATTTTATATACTTTTATTATATTCTTTTTTCTATTTTTAGCTTCTAATATCATATTTTTTACTTCTTCACTACTACATTCTTCTAGTTTTATGCTTTTTAGTCCATTTATTAAGAACTCATCTACTTTATCTATTGATTTCATTGTATGGCACCTCCTAATTTTTCTTTAATTTTACCTTTAGCTCTTAACATTTTACTTCTTATAGTACTTTCTTTTATCTTTAATATATCAGATATTTCTTTAGTAGTATAATTTTCACTATAATACATTGCAATAATTGTTCTTTCTTCAACATTTAGAAATTCTATAAATTTAAGAAAATCTATATTATCATTTACATTTTCAAATTCATCTTCATATTTCATATAATTATGAAATGTATCGAATTCATAAGCTACTTCTAGATTTTTATTTTTCTTAATTAAATTATTACAATTATTAATTAAAACCACCGTCACCCAGGATTTTAGTTTTGAATATTCTTTTATTTTCTTCGCATTTAAAAATAAAGTAATAAAAGTTTCTTGAACAGCGTCGTCAGCAAGACCATCATCTTTAAGTCTTAATTTTGCAATCAATAATAATTGCTTTTTAAATATTTTTACTACTTCTTCAAAAGCTTTTTCATCACCAATTTTTAACTTTTCTAACAATTCATCCATAGTTAAATTCCCCTTCAATTAAGTTTTTTATTATTATAGCACGATTAAGCCCACAAAATTTTAGAAATAAAATATTTTGAAAAATATTTTATTAATACCCTATATTATAAAGACTGTTTTAGAAATTTAAAATGTTGCAATTTAATAAAAAGTTTTAACAATTTTTATTTTAAGCTATCATATGCAAATTTTTTATGATTAATTGCTATTCTTTTTATAACGAGTAAAGGGGCTTTTTAAGCCCCTCTATACTTATATTTATTCATCTATATTATTAATATTTATCGTTTTTATAAATTCAATTACTTCCTTTGCCTCTGAATCTATTAAACCATAGTTAAGCACTGCTATATTTTGATTTAGACTATAAAATGAAATATCACTCCAATTTTCATTTCCATCATAATATCCAATAATTGCATTCTCTCCATTATCTAATGTTATATTTTCTGACGTTCGTTCTGTACCACAAACTCCAAATAGATCATGATAGAAATATAATATTGCATATTCTTCTTCATTTGTTTTATAAAATTTTAAAGCATATTTATAAAAATCATTGTCCTCATCTCTTGCTATTTCTTCATATTTCCAATCGTTTGGAATATTGATTTCTAATCTTATATTATCTACTATTTTAGTATATTTTTGATACTCTTGTTTTACATTATTGCTATTATTATCGTTATTATTGTTTTTCTCATTTTGATTTATTTTTATTGGAGGTGAATATTTTGCTCCCCAAGTACTAAATACTACTTCCTCTCCTTTTTTCATTCTATCTAGATCAACTAAATACATAGTACCAATAGCAACAATTAAGATAGCTACTACAACGAGAACTATTTTTATTACACTTTTTCTCATATATATCACCGCCCTTCTATTTTTATTCTATTATTTTATTTATATTTCCAACCACTTACTATTAAGACAATTTTAAAGGTGTAAAATGTTGCAATTTAATGAAAATTTTTCAAAAAAAATGCTCACTAAACCGTGAACATCTTTTTTTATTATTTTACTGTATATGGTAATAAATCAATATGTCTTGCTCTTTGAATAGCTTGAGTTACTTTTCTTTGATGTTTAGCACAAGTACCTGTAACTCTTCTTGGTAATATTTTACCTTTATCACTTACAAATTTCTTTAATTTTTCTACATCTTTGTAATCGATATCATCTATTTTCTCAGCGCAGAAAACGCAAACTTTTTTTCTTGGACGTCTAAAGTTTTTATCATTTTTTGCACCTTTTTTATTCTTATTGTCTGCCATTTAAAAAGCCTCCTCTCCAATAAAGATTGAATTAAAATGGTAAATCATCTGTATCATCAATTGTAATAAATTCACCATCTGTGCTTGATGAAGTAGACATATCTGTATTCATATTCATCATTCCACTTACATCATTTACAGAACCAGAATCTCTTCTTGAATCAGCAAAATAAGCATCTTCTACGATATAATCTGTAGCATATCTTTTTTGCCCATTCTGATCATCCCAAGTTCTATTTTGTATTCTTCCTTCGACTAATACTTGTTGTCCTTTTCTATAATATTTTGCACAAAAATCAGCAAGTTTTCCAAAAGCAGTTAAATTGAAAAAGTCTGTTTTTCTTTCTCCATTTTGATCTGCAAATCTTCTGTTAACAGCAATAGAAAATGTTGTAACAGGAGTATTTGAATTTGGTAAAACTCTTGCTTCAGGGTCTCTTGTTAATCTCCCCATAAATTGAAATTTATTCATATTTTTTCCCCCAATCAAATAAAAAACATTTCTTTAAATATTAGTCTTTTTTAATTACTATATGTTTTAAAACGATTTCATCTAATCTTAAAACTCTTTCAAATTCAGAAATAAACTCTGGTTTTGCTACAAATGTAAATAAAATGTAATAACCTTCTTTTTGCTTATTAATTTCATAAGCTAAAGTTCTTTTTCCCCATTCTTCAACATTTGTTAATTCACCATGTCCAGAAATTAGATTTTTCATTTTCTCTCCAAAAGCTACTGTTTCTTCTTCAGTTGCTCTAGTAGAAAGAATAATAACTGATTCGTAATTGTTCATGATCTTAACACCTCCTCTTGGCCATCTGACTCTATTTTAATATAGAGTAAGGAAATTAACTTCGTCTATTATATCATAAAATTATGTCACTTGCAAGAATTATACAATATTTTCTGCTAATATTGACTTTGTAACCCTTTAATTATATAATACATATACTATACAATATAAACTATAGGAGGTGACATATGAAAGTTGAATTACTTAATGAAAATAAAGTTAAAATAACATTAACGGTAGAAGAATTAGAAAAAAGAAACATCACTTTAGAGGAAATTAAACAAGATTCCAATATTATTATTGATCTAATCAAAGAAATTGATATTCATAATGAATTTCCAATAGATGATGATTCTGAATTAATGATTGAAACTTTTTCTGATAGAAGAAACTCACTCATAGTCACTATAACGAAAATAGAAAATATACCAGATTTAAAAAAATATTGTTTATTAGACGATGTTTCAAAACAAAAAAGAAAAAAAGGTCTTAATCATAATATTAGTTATTATGTAGATAGTAATATTTTTTCCTTTTCTTCGCTTGATCAAATTTTAAATATGTGTGAAGCTATGAAAAGCGAAAAAATATTTTGCGGAAAAAATAGTCTATACAAATATAATGATTCTTATTTCCTTATATTTAGTATTTATTCAACTAGAAATCCAAAATTTCTAAAAACCTTTGTCATCTTATCAGAATATTGTCAAAAATATTATTCTTTAAATCTATTTTCTACTTTAATTAAAGAAAAAGCAAAACTAATTATTAAAGACAATGCTTTACAAAAATTAAGAACAAAAGTAATTAAATAAACTAATTACTTATTCTTTCATAATAAAATAAGCCTACTTGGTTATAGTAGACTTATTTTTTATTATATTTTCTTCATGGAACTACTATTTGGTATGTTTGACTCTTATTTGATTATTTCTATATACATTCATTATTTTACTTATTAAAAAATCATTTTTAGAATATAAAAAATACATGTTTTTAGTAATATTGATACATTGAATAATATGATCTATATCTTTGCAAGCAGTTATAATTATAATTTTATCTTTATTCTTTACTTTTATCTTTTTTCTCATTTCTAAAACTTGCTTTGTTTGATTAGAAACAATCACATATAAATCATATCTTTTATCAAGCTCCCCATTTCTGATAATATTTATATTTTTATGATACAATAAAAAAGATTTTGTTAATTCTGACACTCTATTAAAAATTTCTTGATCAGACTCTTGATAGAAAAAAGCTATTTTTATTTTTTTCACCTCACTTTAAAATAGTAAAATCAAATTTAGATATTCTTTTAATATTTTCTATAATCAAAGCAATTTTCTCATTTGTCGCTATGACAATATATGCCTCTTTATCATCTACTATATACATATCTAATATCTCTGTACTTTCAATTAGTTTTATAGTTGTCATATCTTCCTCTTTTAATTTGGTTGTTATAAATGAAAATTCATTTGTTAATAAATTTTCAATATTTTTCGTTTGGGTTGTTATATAAACATTAATCATGTCGCCTTTTTTTAAATAATCATTTATATGAATTGGGATCGTAATTTTTACTTGCTGAACACTCGTATTTTCAGCAACTACTACTTCTTTAGTTAATATTTGTCCTTTTTTTAAATTATATTTTGCTTTGTCTGAATTAATATCTAATACAAAACTATCATGATAATTCTTAATATAAACAGGACTTATCATGTCGTCTGTAATCGTTTCTCCATAGGATATATCTTTTGTTAAAATGAAAACGCAATCTGAGCGAAGACTTATTTGACTATAGATAAAACACAAAATGAAAAATACAAAAATAGATAGAATAAAAAAATAACATATTCTTTTTCGATTATAATAAAAAATTACTTTATGAAATATTTTTATGAATGTCACCTCTTTTTAAAAAACGAATAGAAAAAAATTTCTTTTTTCTTAGAAATAAAATATTGTGAAATTAAAAGGTAAGAGAATAAAAAAGAAAATATAATAAAATATACTTTATAGATTTCATCACCTCCTGCACCAATAATATACCATCAGATAGTAGGAATGTCAAGAAATTTCGATCGCATGTTTCGAGCAAACTTTTGGAAATGATATTGATTATTTATCCTTTTTTTGATATACTGAGAAAAAGTGGGTGAATATATGGAAGAAGAAAAAATAACAAGTGCTAAAATTTTAATCATAGATGATGACGTGAATATGATGGAAATGTTATCCGTAGTATTAAGAAAATATGGACATATTGTTAGCACATATACAGAACCAGTTGCAGCAATTGAAGAATTAAAAATTAATCATTATGATATATTAATTGTAAATTATCTTATGATTCCTGTTAAAGGAGACAGAATTGTGGAATTAGTAAGAGAATTTAATAAAGAAATTTATATTATCATGATGTCCGTTCATAAAGATTTATCTCCCTCTATTGAAGCAATGCAACAATTAGACATACAAGCCTATTTTGAAAAAAGCAATCGCTTTGATCAATTAATTATTATGATTCATAGTGGAATCAAATATTTAGAACAACTACGAAAAGTCAAAAATATGGATAAAAAATTAGAAAACTATTTAGTAGATTTTGCACAAATTTTAATAAAATTAGTAAGTGCCAAAGATCATTTTACAGAAGAACATTCCAGAAGAGTTGCTATGCTATGCAGCCTATTTGGAAAAAGATTAAACTTACCTCCTAAAGATTTTTCAGATTTACAATTTGCTGCTACCTTTCATGATATTGGAAAAATAGGGATTCCAGATAGAATTTTATTAAATAATGGAACTTTAACACCAGAAGAATATAATACAATAAAATTACATCCGGTCATTGCAGCAAATATTTTTTCCGCTTCAGATATTTATAAAACGATTTCTCCTATCGTTTACTATCATCATGAAAGAATCGATGGAAAAGGATATCCAGATGGACTAAAAGGAGATAAAATCCCTTATCTTGCACGTATCCTTGCTATTTGTGATTGTTTTGATGCAATTGTTTCTAAACGACCTTACAAAGAAGAAGCTTCAATAGACTTTGCTATTGAAGAAATCAGAAAAAATAGAGGAACTCAATTCGACAAAGAATTAGCAGATATTTTTATAGATCTAATTGAGCATAATTCTGATGAAATTAATAAAATATTACACGATTTTTAAACTCTTATTTTTAAGAGTTTTTTTATTCCAAAAACATAGCAATTGCCTTTAAAAATGGATGTTGCGAAACAATTTTATCATTACAAGTAATTTGATAACCTAACACACTAATATTGCAATTCATATTTGCAAGAATCTCTACACTTCCATCTAATTTCTTTTTATTTAACCAGATATATGCATCTTCTAATTTAAAAAATCCATCTATTTCATTTTCAAACTCACATTGGTATTTTTTTAAAAGACCTCTTACCATCTTAATTTTTGTATTTTCTTTTGTGATTTCATTTTTTATAATATCATCAATTAACTCATGATAAAAATGATTATTTTTCATATTAGAAATATCTTCTATATTAATATATCTTTTTTCTGTTTGAATATTGCAAGAATCATTACATTCGTAAGAAACACCTACATGACGTTTATCTAACTTTTCTCTTTTTTCATGTTTAAAGCATTCTTTTTCCATGCTTTTGTCAATTAAATTCTCATGATTAGATAAAGTTTCTACACTAGGTAAAACAGATAATCCACTACTACTTGCATTACTTTTTCTAATAGAATATTCTATTACTTCTATATTAAAATTGGTATTTTCAATTGTTGAAAATAAATTTTGCAATAAATATTTATCTAAATAAATATAATATCTCACATTTCTTCACCTTATGTAATTATTATATGTATCTAAAAAGGCTATATGAATTCATATAGCCTCAATTTACACATATTTCATCTTTTATACTTTCAAATTTACTTTCACCAATCCCAGAAACTTGCATAATATCTTCGATTTGTAAAAATTCTTGCATATCTCTATACTCAATAATCTTTTTAGCGGTAGCTTCTCCAATCCCAGACAAAGTCATTAGCTCCTCTATATCTGCAGTGTTAATATTTACCTTAGAAGAATCTTCACTTTCTTCTATCTCTATTTCCTCTTCTACTTCTATTTCTTCTTTTACATAAGGAATGTCAATTTTATCTGAATCAGATAACTTTAAGGCTAAATTTACTTTATTTAAATCTGCTTCTGGTAAAACTCCTCCACAAATATCCAAAAGCTCCTTTAATCTTGCACCCTTATCTAAATAATATACATCTGAATTAACCACTGCTCCCGTAATATACACCGCAATTTTTTCATCAGAAGCTGTCATCGTTTTATTATTTACAGAAAAACTTTCTTTTCTTTGACTTTCTTGTATAATGATAGAAATAATAGATAATAAAACAATTACCAAAGCAATGATATATTTATAATATTTTTTTAGCATACTTCCTTTCCGATATACACCATTATTCTTTAAATGCCTCTTTTATAACTTGTCGTGTGTCCTCCTGATCTAATAAAAAGTATGAACCATTTCCAATATAAGTTGCTTCACCACTTGCAGTTTCAGTAATTATCTCCCCATCTTTTAGTTTAATTGCATCAAGTCCATATCTAAGAACATCTTGCCATGTAATATTGGTTTCTGTTTGTGTTGTAATAATATCTACAAGATCTTTTATTTTTAATAAATTTTGCGGTTTTAAAATAGTAGAAATTAACTGTTTCATAAAATCTTGTTGAGTTTCTACTCTTCCTAAATCTCCCATAGCATATTGTACTGTCATATCATTATTATGTCTAAATCTTACATATTGTTCTACTTGCCCACCATTTAAAACTTGTTTTCCAGCTTTTAAATCAATATGTAAATCTTGTGTTGGATCATCATACTGCATATCAAATGGAACATCTACTTCTACCCCACCAATTTCATCCACAATTGCATGAACAAGATCTGTATCAAATATCATATAATAATCAATTTCCTCATTTAATTGTCCTTGTATTTCTTCTACCAAAGGGATGATATTTTTTCCTCTATAAATTGCATTAATCTTATGACCAACACAATAAATATTATCTACATAAGTATCCCTAGGTATCGACATAATTAGTATATCTCCATTTTGTACATCAAATTTAACAAACATAATGGTATCTGTTAAATTTGAATTTACGCCACAAATAAGGGCTGTAACATATTCCTTTTTTCCTTCTATTACAGTATTTGTTCCATCAGCACTTGTATATTCATATTCTGTATAACTACTGTATACATAGATACTTCCCATGAATATTACCACAAGTAAACTTAGTAAAAATACAAATTTTATCAATTTTCCTAAAAAATGTTTTTTCTTTTTCCTCATAAGTTCTCCTTACTGTAATCCCAAACCAGCTTTTATAATAGTTACTAATATATTATGATCATACAATATATTGGTTAAAGTGGTATCTTTTATAAAGGAATCTAAAAATGAAAACATTGGTAGTGGTGCTATAAAAGAAATAACTGCAAGTACAATCCATAGCTTCAATAACACCTTTATAATTCCTAATGCAACTCCACCTATACTATTAAGCTGACTTAATATTGGTAAATCAAATACAATATTTAATATCATTTGCGCAATATAACAAATAATAAATACAATTAGAAAAATACCAATAAAGCTAACGCCTTTTAAAATAAATTGCGTAACTTGTGTAGAAATTTCATGAATTTGTTCTTCTGAAGTAGCATTTTTGATTAAATTATAATAAATATCATTTCCTTCTTCTGAATCATTTTGCTCTTCAAAACTCTCTAATAATTTAGTTTCAATTGCTTGTTCTAAACTTGTTCCAAATCCTGTTTCTTGATAAATAAAATTTGCAACAGAAGATTGTAAAAGTAATGCTAATACAATAGAAAGTATTAAACCAACAAAACTAACTAATATTCCTATTAATCCTTTTTTATAGCCTGCATAGGCACCTAAGACTATAAACGCAATGACAATAATGTCTATTATCATAAAACGCCCTCCTTTAAATATTTACAATATATACTTTATTTGTATAAAATAAAGCGATACTTTTTTCGTTATTAAAAATAACAATTTCTTTTGGTTGTGAATCAATAGGAATTACTTTTATTTCTATTCCCCATTTATTAATTACCGATATTTTATCTTCATAAACAAAATAATTTAATAAACCTGTACTATACAGTTCTTTTGGAGAATTTTCAGTTTCTATTGTACTAATATTTAAGCCATCATATTGATTCATTGAAATCACATATTGATTTTTTTCATCATTTAAAATTTTTTCTGTACAAATATAATAATTATCATGAATAGCAGAAAATAATAACTGATTTTTAGTGAAATCTTTTAATACTACTGCATTTCCATTGGTTAAATCCAATTTAGCAATCTTATTATCAAGCAACAAAATAGCATTTTGTCCTTGCACTCTTATATCATAAAGTAACGTATTAGACTCACTCCATAATTCGGTGATATTATTCTCTGTTTTTGTTGAATCAACTATTTGAATACTTACACCTATCTTAAAAGTAGTTGACTCTGCTTGAACAATTAATAATTTTTTTGCATTATCAAAAATTTCTATATCAATAATTGCCTCACTAGATAGATAAGTATCAAATTTCTTGGTACCATTTTTATCATAAACACCGATTATCTTTTTATAACCAGTGGTTGAATATTCAACAGCAATATTTCCATAATTGTCTATATATATATATTGTATTTGACCATCTATTTTTTTATTAAAAATTTCTTTTTTATTATCAAACATATAGATCGTTCCATTAGAATTATTTACAATTGCCATATATCGATCATTGATATAAATACTAGGTGTAAACTTTTCTGTTATTTCATAACTCCATGTCTTATTTAGATACTGATTATATGTAGAAATCATACCATCTGAATAAACTAATAATTCTTGATTATACATTCGATAAATATCTTCATCACCCGTTATGATATTAATTTTACTTTCTTCAGATATCCCTGAATTTTTAGAAATATTAATACCAAATATAGGGCCATATTCAAAAAGCACATAAATAATGGTAATGATAATTACAGTTATAAAAGCTACCAATAATGGTCTAATCTTATATCTAATTTCTCTATTTTCTTTTTTTTTTCTTTTATTTTCATATATTTTTTCTTTTCTATCTTCTTTTAATTTTTCGTTATGTGAAGTTACAATATCAATACCTTTTTCGGCCTCTTTATCTAAAGCGGTATCTTCATTTTCCATATCTAAGTCTAAATCAAGATCTAAATGTATCTTCTTATCATTTCTCTTCTTTTTCATAGAATTTCTCCCATTTCTTTGGTAAAAAATATTTTTTTCCTAATAATTTATCTGGTAAATATTGTTGCTCTACATAAGCACCTTCAAAATCATGAGGATATAAATAGCCTTGTCCATAGCCAAAATCTTCCATACCGCTAGCAGCGGCATTTCTAATATGCATTGGAACTTGCCCAATATCTAGATTTTTTACATCCTCCATAGCCATATTAATTCCCATATAAGAAGTATTCGATTTTGGACTTAACGCCACCACTAAAGCTGCTTGAGCAAGTGGTATTCTTGCCTCAGGCATTCCCACTTGATGAACTGCGTTCATAGCAGCCACTGCAACTTGTAAAGCCTCATTGTTAGCAAGTCCTACATCTTCGGAAGCTTGAATAACAATTCTTCTTGCAATAAACATTGGATCTTCTCCACCTTCTAGCATTCTTGCAAGATAATGTAAGGTTGCGTCTGGATCAGAACCTCTCATGGATTTAATAAATGCAGATATCACGTCATAATGGGAATCATCAGACTTATCATATACAGATTTACGTTCTCCTATACAATCCATAATCGTTTGCTTTGTAATATGAATTTTACTATATTATTACATATCGGTTGTTAATACTGCAAGCTCTATTACATTAAATGCATTTCTTACATCCCCATTAGAAATATTTGCTAAATACTCAAGACTATTTTCTTCTATTTCTAAATGATAATTTCCCAAACCATTTTCTTTATCTTGAATACAATTCTTTAAAATATTTAAAATATCTTGTGCAGATAATTCTTTAAATTTAAATACAGTAGAACGGGATATCAAAGCTTTATTAACAGAAAAATATGGATTTTCAGTAGTTGCACCTATTAATATCACTGTTCCTTTTTCAACATGAGGAAGTAAAGCGTCTTGTTGTAATTTATTAAATCTATGAATCTCATCTATAAACAAGATTACCTTTCCTGTTGGATTTGTAAATATGTTTTGAGCTTCATCTACTACTTTTTTGATATCAGATACTCCCGAATTAGTAGCATTTAATGTTACAAATTTATTCTTAGTAGTATTTGCTATAATTCTAGCAAGAGAAGTTTTTCCACAACCAGGAGGCCCCCAAAAAATTGCTGATGTTAGTTTATCAGCCTTAATTAATCTATATAACAATTTATTTTTACCAACAATTTCTTCTTGCCCATAAAAGTCATTTAAGTCTTTTGGTTTCATTCTATATGCTAATGGTTCCATTTTCTCTCCTTTAAATATTCACACTTTAATTATATCTTAATACAATGGAATTATCAAGTAACAAGGCAGAAAAAATCTGATAGCCAAACGCTATCAGATTCTCTTTTTTATTGTAAAGAAAATGTTAATACTTTTTCTTCATCAAAACTATCTGGTTGATAAATAAATGTTAATTCAGGATCATTAATTGGTTCTTCAAAAACTAGATAAGAAGTAATTTTTCCATCCGTAGCTAAATATCCAGATGAAAGTGTATCATATCCTAAATCTTCCCAAGCATATTCATCAATAACCCCATTACTATTTTGTACATAGAAATCAAATGGATTATAATATAATCTTGAATCTCCTTTATTTTCAATTGTAAATTCTACTATAACAAATTCATAACCAGATTTTGGAGTTTGATATTCTATTCCACTAGATTTTTGAACACTATTTACAGTAACAACTGTATCTTCTAACCTTGCTGCTTCATTTAAACCATAAGTTGGTAAATTAGAATAATCTACCTCATCATCGTCATCATCATAATCGTAATCATAAATACTATTATTAAGTGAATTTAGAATATTATTGTTAGTAGTTAATGTCTCATTTAAAATATCATTTGTAACAGAAGCACTAACTCCTACCAAAACAAACCATAAAATAGTAATAATAACTGCTAATGCAGACATAATAATACCTGCAATTCCAAATCCTTTTTTCTCTTTCTTTTTAGATTTTAAAACCACATCTACAATACCTAAAATTAATCCTATTAGTGCAGGTATTAATGCGATAATTCCACAAAAAGGAATAAATCCTAAAATAAGAGAAATAAGTCCTAAAACAAAAGCTGCTATTCCCATACTAAAATCCTCCTTTAAATATAACTATATTGTATATTAAAATTCATTTTTTGTCAATCTTCTTGTAATTTTTGACAGGTTAAAAACATAAAGAAATATTTTTGTAACAAAAAGTCATTGAGTAATGAGAAAACTTAAAACATCAAGTA
>CALXBS010000019.1 GCA_944386605.1 uncultured Clostridia bacterium
ATAGCTATTTTTTTATACGAAAAATGAGTGAATTTTCTTCACTCATTTTTCTTTGGGACTTTTTTTACAGCCCCTTTTTACATGCCATATAAATATTCATTACGAGCTTTTTTAAATTTAATCACTTTGGTTCGAATATAGCTTTCTAACTTTTGCATAAATTCTTCAGCAGATATTTGTTTTTCTGCAACCATTGTAAGTCCTTTTTCCCAACTAGCTGTAAGTTTTGGGTTTAATAAATCTGGCATACTTTTAAATACAATATCAAAAATAGCTTCTCCTTTTTGGGTAGGTGTTAAAATCTGTGTCTTTTGATTGATATCAATATATCCAATTTTTTCTAACTTTTTAATAATTTCAGCACGAGTAGCACTTGTCCCAATTCCACTTCCTTTAATTTGTTCTCTTAATTCTTCCTCTTCAATTAATTTACCCGCGTTTTCCATTGCAAGAATCATAGAACCAGAAGAATATCTACTTGGTGGAGTTGTCTCTCCTTCTTTTATCATCAAATCAAGTTTTAAAAGTTTATCCCCTTTTTTTAATTTGGTTAAAACTTCTACATTATTTTGCTTCTCTGTATCATTTTCTTTCTCTTTGCCTTTTTCCTTTTCTACTTTTAAAACTTCTAAATAGCCTAACTTAGTACATACTTTCCCATTTGCAAAAAAAGATTCCTGATTGAATTTTACTGTAACTGCAATTTTACTATACTCAGCACAAGGATAAAAAATAGCAATAAACCTCCTTACAATGGTATGATAAACTGCTTGCTGCAAAGGTTCCAAATGAGCATAGTTTTCAAAGCCTTGACCAGTAGGAATAATCGCATAGTGATCTGTAATTTTAGAATCATCTACGTATTTCGTATTACCAAGTTTAGTACTATATTTCTCATCAATCATTTTTTGTAAATAATTTCGTATTTCAGGATCTAGTTTTGCTTGATAAAGTCCTCTTAAATTTTTACCAATTACTTTTGCTACAGAACTAGACAATACTCTAGCGTCTGTTCTTGGATAAGTAATCAACTTTTTCTCATATAATGTTTGAGCAATTTGAAGCGTTTGATCAGGACTAATTTTAAATTTCTTCGTACATTCATTTTGCAATTCTGCTAAATTAAACAAAAGAGGTGGCTTTTCTTTTTGTGTCTTTTTACTCACACTTTCCACAACAATATCCCCTTGATACTCATTTAGCACATCAATGAATTTTTGAGCATCTTCTTTTTTCTTAAATCCAGTTTCATTATATAATTTTGGAGATTCAAATACTTGTGATGTTTCCGTACTTTTCCAATCTGCAACAAAAAAGTCTTGTTCGTTTTTTCCAAATTTTCCCTGTAATTTATAAAAAGAGACCTTTTTAAAATTTCTAATTTCTCTTTCTCTTTGTACAACCATTCCTAATACACAAGTCATAACACGACCAATAGAAATAACCGCTTTATCTTGTTGTAATTTTGAAGCAAGCCCTTTAGAATAAATAAGTGAAAGGAGCCTAGAAAAATTAATTCCTATTAAATAATCCTCCTTTGCTCTTAAATAAGCAGAATCAGCTAATGCATTATATTCTTTTAACGGCTTTGCCTCTTTCATCCCATTTAATATTGCTTCTTCTGTTTGAGAATCAATCCAAACACGCCTTTTTTCCTTATTAGGACAACCTGCCATTGTATCCACTAAACGGTAAATATATTCTCCTTCTCTTCCTGAGTCTGTACAAACATAAATGATATCTACATCTTCTCGATTTAAAATTCTACTAACCACTTCATACTGTTTGGAAACAGAATCAATAACTTCATATTTAAATTCTTTTGGAAGAAAAGGAAGCGTACTTAAATTCCAATATTTTAACTTTTCATCATATTTTTCGGGATAGCACATTGTTACTAAATGTCCTACGCACCATGTTACAATATATTCTTCAGATTCTATAAATCCATTATAATTTTTTCCATTGATATTTAATACCTTAGCAAATTCTTTTGCTACACTTGGTTTTTCTGCAATAATTACTTTTTTCCCCATATTTTCCCTCTTTTAATACATTACTATTATACTCAAATATTCTCATTTTTTCAAGCAAAAACGGCGAATACAATCAAATGTATTCACCGTTTTCTAAATTTAATACTGTTTCGGAAGACTCTGATAAATTCCGCCCGAACTTGTATCATAACCACGAAGCTTCATCATTTCTAACAAGCTTGCTGTCTGATATCCCTTAGCCTTTAATTCTCTTAACATTTCTGGCAATACTTCTAAAGTATGCTCATTTAATGTAATGTGTATAATATCGCCATCTTTTAATGTCTCATCAAAGAATTGTCCGGATTCCAGCTTCGTCCCATCTGTATCTACCGTCCACTGAACGATGGGATAACCTAAAGTTTCTATCTTAGAAGAAATATCACCATTTACATGAATGACAGTTGGAACATGATTTTCCTCTATCAGTTCATCATCATACTTAATGGCGTTACCTATGATCTGCTTTGATACTGCAAAAGGATCTGAGGTATTCTCATCCATTGCCATCTCAATACGAGAAGTACAACTTAAGATAGCAACAATTGCCTCTCTATCTGTACAATTTTCATCAAGAAAGAAATTGGCAACTACACTTTCTTTTGATAAAATATCCGTTATTTCTAAAATCTGTTCGGATGTCGCATTATCAAAAGCAATCGCTACCATTGGAATTCTAAGATCTAAAGGTCCTCTGACACATCTTAAGCTTAGATCATTTAACCCCATTTCAGAAACAATTTCTGGATTCTGCCCAAGATAATCAATTTTGACAAATCCATCTAAATTTGCATAGGGAATAAAAGTATAATAATATTTACTCTTACCTTCTTTCACTAAACTCTGGTCTAAATAGAATCTGACCGAATCATTGGTTAACAAGAATTTTTTAAAATTTTCTTCTGATGGATAAATCTTTTCACTTAATCCATAAAAAAGAGTTGCTTCACTGGAAAAATAGTTTAAATATCTTCCTCTAAACACATCCTCTAGTGTTAACATTTTCTGATTCTTCACATCGTAGTTATACACTGCAACTTGATAAAATCCTCTACTTGGATCATCGTGGATAAAATAGTATACCACACAGCTTACTATGTCATCGGTTGGTTGAAACGCTTCATACTCATACGTTAACGTAGCTTCTGGAGGAGCAGTTTTTTCAAACTCTTCAACATACTTCTCAACATCTGCACGAACAATTTTGGTTAGATTCGCGTCTTTGGTATTGGGCATTTTTCCATATACCCTAGAGGAACCAGCAGCCAAAATCTGAAAACAACACATAACCATCAGTAACACTACACCTACTACTAAAACTCCAATCCGTTTCCAACTTCTCATATACAATCCTCCTTCTCTACGATACCATAATACAAGTATCTTTATACAGTTATTATATTAGTATTATATAACTTTTATGTAATTATGTAAAGATTTATATGAAAATTTATGAAATTTTTGGCAAAAAATTATTTAGCGCTATAATATTTTTCCCCTGGAATGATTGCATATCCTTTCTTTTCTAGCAATTCACTAACAGTTACAATTGTATAGCCTTTTTTCTTTAACTTTGGTAAAACTTCTTCTACCGCGTCTACCGTTTGAGAATAAAGATCATGCATTAAAATAATATCTCCATCTTTTGCATGAGTTAAAATATGTTCCACAGTTGCATTCTTATCTCTTGTCTTCCAGTCTAAAGTATCCACGTTCCATAATATTAAAGATAATCCTTGTTTTTTAGCTATTTCTTTTACATTTTCATTGCAATTTCCATAAGGTGGTCTTAAATATTTTACAGGCTGATTAGACAATTCTTGAATTTTATTTTTACTAGTTAGAATTTCATTTTTAATTCCTTCTGGATCTAATTCATTTAAATTAGGATGTGCCCAACTATGTGTTGCAACTTCACAACCTTGTGCAACTATTTTCTTAATGGTATCTGGATATCTTCCCGCATTTTGTCCTACCAAAAAGAAAGTTGCTTTTGCATTGTTTTTCTTTAAAATATCTAAAAGCCTAGAAGTATTATCAGAAGGTCCATCATCAAAAGTAAAAGCAATCATTTTTGGTGTTTGTACTATAGGTGGTGTATAAGGTTCTACCTTTACTGCTTGTACCGTATGAATAATAGGAATTTGTTCTAAAATATCTTCTTTTACAAAAGAAGAATTTATCTCTTCTGTTGGAGCAAACACGGCTACCACTTCTTCGTATTTTCCTTCTATTAAATTGGATAGAAAAAAAGCTTCTAAAGCAAACACACCTAAAAAAACAATGAAAGTAAAAAAACTCCAAAATCTTTTTTTCTTATTTTCTTTTTGAGCTATGAGAGCTTGTCTTTTTTCTTCCATATCTATCACCCTTACTATTATTATACACCATATTTTTCTCTAGAGCAACAAAAAACGCAAACTAGGATACTTCCTTATTTGCGTTTTATTTTCATTTTTCTACCTTTTTTGACTTTTTTATTTATTTTTCTTTCTCTTTACAATAACAATTACTAAAACAATAACAACAATACTTGCTATTCCAATAATAACTACATACTTCCATATTGCTATATCAGAGGTATCTGGTGCTTCTTCTAATACATTGATTATCTTGATCACTTGATCTTTTTCTTCAATTCTTGTCTCATATCCATCAACTTTTTCTTCTGTTACTGTATACCTAATTTCTTTTCCATTTTCATCTGTTTTTGCTAGATCTTCTACCACATATTTCCAATTATTTTTGCTACTTAATGTGATCTTCTCTATTTCTATTCCATTTGCATAAAGTGTTACTTTTACTTCATTTGGTCTATTCTCTCCATTATCCTGCCATTCTTTTTCTAATCTCAAATTAAATCTTTCTGTTTCATATGTTTTACTAATACTTACATTTGCTATATAAATTTCTTTTTCACTTAGTACATTATCTATATAATTTTCTTTTCCTGTTCCTGTTGATTCTTCTATTCCTACTTCTCCACCATCTAAGCCTAAACTTCCTGATTTAACAGAAGAAATGACACTTTTATCTGTTGTAATGCTTGCTACATTTGCAATTTGCATTTTATTAAAATCGACATAATTTCCTTCATAGACAAAATCACTATCTTCTAATTTATTTCCATTTTCATCTGTCATGTATACAAAATATGTTGTTTCATCATCACTTACTTCAAAACTTACACTACCTACTAAATTCTCTAATGTAATTTCTTTAACTTCTTCTGCTTGTGTACTTGTTTCATCTTTAAATAATCCTACATAATACTTTTCTTCTTTTGGAATTCCATTTACTTTAAATTCTACTTGAATGGTTTTAGATTTTTCTGGTGAATATATCAAGTTTGGCGAATCTATAACATAGTAATCTTCAACATATTCATAATCCCCAAATGTTTCTCCACTAGCTTCTACCTCCATAAAAGAAGTATTTAAAGATATCCTTTCTGTTTGAGTATCTTTATTTTTATACACAATATGAAATGATATAGAATCTCCAAATTTTTTTATAGGATATACCTCACCCCATATTTCATTTTCTTCCTTTATATAAATATATGGCGGATACTCATCTAACTCTGTATCATACCATTCATCATAATTTTCTACAATCAACCAATCCGGATCATTTTCATATTCTGAAGATAATACAAAATCTTCGCTTATACTTGCAGTAAACATCATATATCCAGTATCATATAATAAACTTGAAGGGCTAAAATTAAATTTAGTTTGATTCGTTGAAGTATAAGAAAAATTGATTTCTGCAATTCCTTGATCTTCATCTATCCACTTTACGTCATTTCGAATATATGTCTTTTCTAAACTATAAATAGTATCTAAATATATAATATTTTCTCCTGGTTCTAAAATAATTTTTGATTTTACCTCTTGTTCATTTGAAAATATCGTTGCCTGAATATATTCATCTTCTTCTCTAAGAATTGCGAATTCATATTCACCATAGCCATCTATTTCTTCTTTACAAATAGATGGCATAAACTTGATATCTCCTCCACTATAAATATAGTATCCATCTTGATATTCTTTATATATAAATCTTTCATATGGCGAAACCCTATATTCTGTTTCTTTTATCATTTCATTTAGTTTTTCTTCTGGTGCATTGCTTTCTACTTTTACTCTTAATTCTGCCGTTGACAATTCATAATATTCATCTATATAGGTGATTTCTGGATTATTTGTAATAAGAATCACAGCATAGCCATATTCGTTTTTATAATAATCACCGACTACTTCAGAATAGATATTATTTTCATTATTATACCCTAATTTTTCACCGGTTTCACTATCTCTAATAATTTGATAATAATCTCCAACATACATCCATTCTTTGAATAAATAATATTGTCCTGATAGTACATTAGTAAATTGGTATATATAATTTCCATCTTGATCTCTTCCTTGATAATTTCCTTCAATCTTAACTTTGGCATTAGCAAGTGTAAAATCATCCGCTAAATATACTTTTATATTCTCATATTCTTCTGTAAAATCTTGTACCTCTCCATCATAAAATTCTGGTTTTACTTTTAATGTTACTGTATTTGGACTATCATTTAGAAAGTGATATTCCCATAAAAACTGAGCATAAATTTGCGAATAATGAATACGATCATTATAGTTAGTTGGATAATGGTCTGACTCTGGATAAGCATATCCGTATTTTGCTCCATATCTCATACATTGATCTGGTAAGGCTTTTTCTTCTCCTATTTCTGTAATCTCACCGGTATATCCTTCTACTTTATCTATTTTAAAACCGTATACATCATAAGAATTAATTAAACCATCTGATGTGTGATATCTCTTCGTATACATATGAATATAAAAGTCTGTACTTGGAACAATAATAGTTTGTCCAGCTAGTTCATCGTTATAATATGGACCTAAACAATACGTTTTTCCATCTTTTTCATAGTAAATTTCTAAGTAAATTGAATTCTTAAATTCTTCATTATTTAAAGACGTTTCTTCACTAAAGGTAACTTGAACACCTGTTAGATTTTCATCCACTTCATATTCATACGCATTTTGTTTATAGATTCCAGTAACCAAAATAACCGACATAATCATAATTAAGAGTAACCACAAAAAGATAGTAAATATGGATACTTTTCTTTTACGTTTCTTTTCCTCTTCCATATATTTCCCTCCTTTTCTTTTGTATTATGTTTTTAAAACTATGTTGTGTGTGTGTGTGTGTGTGTGTAGTGTAATCACGCCTTCAAAAGTTTTAATTAACATAATTTTTGTACTTTTTTGGCAATACTTCTATTGCAACTGCATATTAGCATTTCTATTTATTTTTTGCAACAAAAAAACTGATAACTTTTTTGTTACCAGTTTTATACACAAATTTGTTTTTAAATCTATGATCTAATTAGTTGTATCTTCTGAAATATTTTCATCTGCTTCTAAAGTTAACTCAACTTCAATTTCTTTTCCTGAACGATAAATTCCTAATACAACATTATCTCCAATTTGTTTTTTATTCTTAATTTCATTTAACTCTTCCATAGTAGTAATATCTGTTCCATCAATGGAAATAATAATATCACCTTTTTGGATTCCAGCTTTTGAAGCAGGAGTGTTTGCATAAACACTTTCTACATAAACCCCTTCTGGAATGTCATCGCGATTGATATTTTCTTTTGATAAATTAAATCCTACTACACCAATATATGGTCTTATTACTTTTTTGTTTTCAATTAATTGTTCAATAATAGGTAATGCTTCATCAATTGGAATTGCAAATCCTAATCCTTCTACTCCTGTTACACTTACTTTAACAGAATTAATACCGATTACTTTTCCTTCTGAATTAAGTAAAGCTCCACCACTATTTCCTACATTAATTGCAGCGTCTGTTTGGATCAAGTTATATGTTCTTCCATCAGTGGTAATTTTTCTATTCAAAGCAGAAATATATCCAACTGTTACACTTCCAGCAAATTCTTCACCTAATGGATTCCCAATTGCTACTGCTAATTCTCCTACTTTTAACTCAGATGAATTACCAAACTCAGCAGCTGGTAAACCAGTTTTATCAATTTTAATGACTGCTAAATCGGTTGCTTTATCTCCACCTACAATTTCTGCTTGTATTGATTCATCAGAATTTGCTAATGTTACATAAATACTAGCATTTGAATTTTTAATTGCAGATTCAATTACATGATAATTGGTAATAATGTATCCATCTTCACTATAAATAATTCCAGAACCTTCAGAAGTAGATTCTTGAATTCCACCAAAGTATCCTTGTGAGAAAGAATTTACTTTAATACAAACGATAGAAGGTGACGCTTTTTCTGCAATTGCTACAACAGGACTATCGGTTGCTTGAATTTCTATTTTTTGAGTTGTTTGGTTATTAGAACCATCTGTCGTATTGTTTCTAGTTAAAAGAATATAGGTAGTAGCGGTACTAATAAAGCTACTAATAAAAGCTACAATAATTACTAATAATACTTGTGGAAATCTAGATTTTTTCTTCTCCACATAAACTTTTGGTTGAATCTCCTTTTTTTCTTCTTCCATGAATATAAACCTCCTCAATTATTTTTTCCTGCTGCAACAGCAGTAGAAAATGCAATTTGTAAATTATATCCTCCTGTATAGGCATCTACATCTAATACCTCTCCAGCAAAATATACACCAGAAATTATCCTTGACTCCATTGTCTTAGGATTTACTTCTTTTATATCAATTCCACCACAGGTAATGACCGCCATATCACGTGTCATAAATCCAGAAATGGGAATGGATATATCTTTTATTATTTTTACTAAATTTTCTCGCTCCTCTTTTGTAATTTGATGTACTTTTTTATGTTCAGGAATTCGAGATAATTTGATAACAATAGGAATTAATTTTTGAGGCAATAAATCCTCTAATGAATTCTTAAATTCTTTATTACTATACTTTTCAAAATCCCTACAAATTCTTTTATCTAAAGTCTCTTTATCCAATGCAGGTTTTAAATCAATGCTTGCCCTAATTTTTCCATTTTTTAATTTATTCTCTATATGATCTATTCTATTTAATATACTACTAGAACTAAGTACCACTGGTCCTGTTAAACCAAAATGAGCAAACAACAATTCACCAAAGTCACGATAAATTTCCTTTTCATTATCTAATAAACGATAACCTATCTTTTTTAAAGTAAGTCCTTGTAAAGCTTTACAGATAGGATCTTGTGATTTTAAGGGAACAAGACCTCCTTGAATATCTACAATATGATGACCTATTTGTTCAGCAATAAGATAACCATCTCCTGTGCTTCCTGTTGTTGGATAACTTACTCCTCCAGTAGCTATGATACATTTATTACATTCATATCTATGCTCATTTTGAGTAACCACTGCAGATATTTTTTTATCAATAACTTCCAGTGATGTTACTCTTTCAGAATATATCACTTTTACATGTAATCTTTCTAATTCCTTTTTTAATGCTAATACAATATCTTGCGCTTGATCACTTACCGGAAATACACGATTTCCACGCTCTACTTTTAAAGGAACTTGTAAATCTTCAAAAAATTGCATAACATCATGATTATCAAATTGAGTAAAGGAACTATACATAAACTTACTATTTTTAACTACATTTTCTTTAAAATCCTCTATATCTCCTTCAAAAGTAAGATTACATCTTCCTTTTCCAGTAATCTTAACTTTATTGCCTAAACTTCCTGTTTTTTCTAAAAGAGTAACTTGATTTCCTTCTTTAGCCGAGGTAATAGCAGCCATCATACCAGCTGCTCCTCCTCCTATTATAACTACATTCATACATTGTCACCCAACATATTTTGTAAACTCATACAAATGGCAAGTTTGGCAGATTCATAAGTAAGACCGCCTTGCATATATGCAACATAAGGTGGACGTATTGGTGAATCTGCAGAAAGCTCAATAGAAGCACCTTCTATAAAAGTACCGGCTGCCATAATAACAGGATCCGTATATCCAGGCATATCCCAAGGATATGGAGTTACATGACTATCTACTGGACTTGCATATTGAATTCCTTGAATAAATTTAATTAACTTATCTTTATTCCCTAGTTTAATTGCCTGCACAATATCTCCACGCTTTTCATTTGCTTTTGGATAAACTTCAAAACCAAATTCCTCCATTATACCAGCAGCAAAGATAGCAGAATGAAGTGCATTTTTTACTACAGATGGTGCCATAAATAATCCTTGAAGAATATAGCGGTTTTGCCCTAAGGTAGCTCCACATTCTCCTCCGATTCCAGGACATGTTAACTTTTGGGCACATAGGGAAATTAAATCTTTTCTACCTACAATATAACCTCCCATTTCACAAAGTCCTCCACCTATATTTTTAATCAAACTTCCACATGCAATATCTACCCCTACATCTGTCGGTTCTTCTTTTTCTACAAATTCTCCATAGCAATTATCAATCATAATAATTACATTCGGATCTATTTTTCTAATTTCTTCTACTACTTCACGTATATCTTCTATATATAACGCTTTTCTTAAAGCATATCCTTTTGATCTTTGAATATGAATTAATTTTACTTTATGATTTTGAAGATATTCCTTAATGGCTGGAATATTAAAATTACCGTCTTCTAGTAAATCAATTTGTGCATAATGAACACCATAATTTTTTAAAGACAAACTATTTTCTTGTAATCCAATTACTTCATCTAAAGTATCATACGGCTTCCCACTAATTGCAAGTAACAAGTCACCAGGTAAAAGTAATGCCTGTAATACAGTAGCAATTGTATGCGTTCCATTAACAAATTGAATTCTTACAAGACTATCTTCTGTATGAAAGATATCTGCATAAATCTTTTCAATTGCTTCACGCCCAGCGTCGTCATAACCGTATCCTGTAGATTTTCCAAAATGCATTTGAGAAACTTGATGATTTTTAAAAGCAGCTAATACTTTTGCCTGATTATACAATGCAATTTCACTTACCTTATCAAAATCCTCTTGATATTTTTTTTCTATTTCTTTTGCTTTTAATTCTATTTTTTCATTCATGTTAAACACCTTAAAAATACTCTTCTCCATTTCTATCACATGTTATATTATAGCATAAAGAAAAAGAAAAGAAAACATAAAAATTGCATTTCACTAAAATTTCACTTGGTCAACAAAAATCGTGAGCAAAACACTCACGACTCTATCTCATTTTCTTTATTTTTCCATGAAAAAAGAGGGGACGTGGTGTCCCCCCAATTCTTAGCACTGGCGAAATCTCGCCTCTAAATAATACGTGCTGTCATCTTCCTTTACCTTATACAGATGTCCCAGTCTCGTCGAGGAATCTACCCGAATGGTCTTTTGTACCAAAATGGGTTTGCTTCCAATAAACTCAACCAAGTTGCAGTTTAATTTGGCATTCAATACCGGCTCCATCGAGGTAAGGCCAAACACATCCTTCTTCCGATTCTTTAAAAGAATGTACCTGGTTCGCTCTGTATCACAGATATAAACATCCGGCTTCTCAATCACCCGATTAAACTTCGATGTTTTCTTGTAAACCTCGAGTGGTTTATTGCCAAAAAGCTCTAACCTGCTGATTTCAAGCCGTTTTCCCTCTGTAGGAATAGCACCCGCCTCTGGAATTCCTAAAACGATGTTTTTTACCTTTAAATGCTTTACCACAAACTTCTTACTACCAGACGTAAAAGAATAGGTATCTTTATCGACTTCCTCCAGCTCTTTTACTTCTGTTAACACAACTGTGTTTAACCGGATAGTGTCTTTGTTAAAGGTAACCATTTGACAAGGCGTTCCCTTAGAAGGCTTCTCATAAACATAACCAAAATATGTACCGCGATCTAACATATCCTTATACAGGAAAAAGCGACCATATTCATATTCACCGGTTACAACATTTGTGCCAAACAATGTCTCGTTATTTAAAGAGAACTCCTTGCGCCGGCATCTTAACTGATCTACGTCTAAAAAAATCTCCATAACATTTTTGGAACCATCCTCATACGGACGAGACGGAGCTAAAAACTTAGCCTGACTTTCCGTCGTTACAATCTGATCTGCATAAACCTGTTTCATTTTTGTTCCTCCTGTAAATTTTCCTTTTTATTAAATGTGGAATCTATAGTTACAACAATTCTATTATACCACAAATTTTTCATTTCTTCAAGTTATGTAACCTTTTATTGCAAAAATTTCACATTTTATGCATAAAACGACAAAAAGTATTGCAAATTCATCACAATACTTTCCATATTTTCTTTATTCTTCTTCATAGTCTTCTTGATTTTTCATAAATTCATCAAAAACTTTTTGTGCAAGCTTTTCATCTGTTACTGTATCGTAAACTTCTTCATCTCCATCTTCTTTGATTTCAAGAATGACTACTTCAACATCTTCTGATTCCATTTTATCTGCTTCAGCAACAATTAAAAATGATCTTTCATCTTCTAAAGCAACTACATCTAAAATTTGGAATTTTACATCTTTTCCATCTTCATCTGTTAAAGTAATAATTGGAGACATTCCTTCAGGTAATTCCATATCTTCATGATCATGACATCCAGAACAACCAGCACAGCCAGCTGAACAACCTTTTACTTCTTCTTCTGACATATTGTTTCCTCCTTACAAATGATGTATATATTATACACTAATTATACGTGTTTGTATACATTTTTCAGTTAATTTTATATAAAAAAATAGTCTAAAAAATGAAATGATTCTTCATCTCATTTTTTTAAACTATTTAAAAAGCCCTCTAAGATATATGTGGCAGCAAGTTTATCTGCAAAAATTTTTTTGTTTTTTTGTGATATTTTAAGCTCTTTCATTGTTTGATAAGCAGATACGGTTGTTAACCTCTCATCCCATTTATGAACCACCAGTCCCATATTTTCCAATAATGGAATTAATGTATCTATCTTTTCTGTCTTTTGAGAAGGCGTTCCATTCATATTTTTAGGATAACCAATTACCACTTCATCAAAGTTATATTCTGTACGTAACTTTCGAATACCACTTAAAAATTTTTTATCACTACCATTAATCACAAGAGTATCAAGTCCTTGTGCAGTAATTCCTAGTTCATCAGAAATTGCAACACCTACTCGAACATCTCCATAATCGATTCCTAAAATTCTTTTCATATTAGATATCCAAATATTTCTTGATCATTTCTTGTAATAGATCATCTCTTTCAATTTTGCAAATCAAAGCTCTTGCATTTTTATGAGATGTAATATAGGTAGGATCTCCAGATAAGATATACCCTATAATTTGACTAACAGGCTCATATCCTTTATCTTTTAGAGCATCCACTACTTGCTCCATAATCTCTCTTACTCTTTTTGATTCATCTTTTTGTGGCTTAAAAACGGTTGTATTTTGATCCACATTCATCACACTCCTCTTTTTATTATTATATGCCATTAAAAAATAAAATACAATTATATTATTTTTATCACATTTAAGTCGCGTATTTTGTCAAAATAATTAGACATTTTCTGTATTTCCTCTTCAATATTATTTTGCTTCTTAAAAGTATGAATAACGATCTTTGTATCTAGTTTTACTTTATGCTCTTCATAAACTTCGTATTCATTCTTATAACCAAAAAGTAATCTTTCAATAAAAGGATGTACTTTTTCCGCAGTATAATTAGGTAATACCATTAAAAACCTTTGTCCGCTATAACGAATAAACATCGTTTCTTTTGGAAGTATTTTTTTGGAAATATTGGCAAGTTTAATTAACAAAGTATTTGCAATATTTCGATTATAATTTTCATTAATTTGTGGTAATCCTTCTAAAAACACCAAAATTAAAGCACTATTATCATATCTAGTTAACTCTTTTCTTGCATTAGAATATAGGTAAATGTTGTTATAAAATCCGGTTTGTTTATCTATGGTTTCAGCTTCCTCTATAGTACTTTGATAATGAATATTTTCTAGAAATAACCCTATGTTCTTTTTTAAAGTTTCCATTTCCTCTTTTGGCATAAAATCAAAATATTGTTTTTGAGTATCTTCTAGCAAAACATATCCAAAATAAATATCCTTATCATAAATAGGAAAAAGTAAAGCTGACTTTACCTTTCTTTCAATAGCACTTTTGTATAAAAGTGTACCACCATCTTCTATTGTAAGATATTTGATTGTATTACTCGTTATATTTTTACGAAATACATTTTCTGTATGGATTTCCTCCATACATTCTTGATACATCTTTTCTACATTAGAAGCTTTTACATGATTTTTATAGCCATCAAATAACACAATAGAAGAATAAGTCATATGATAGGTTGAAAGCAAAGTTTGATTTAATTCTTCTAGTTTTTGTTCCACTGTTTTATTGGAAGCAATCATTTCAAACATAACTTGTAATAAATGCTGCGCATTTTTAGTTTCCTTTTTACAAGTTTTGGATTGAACAAAGGCTTTGGTCATAAAAATCACAATCCCAATTACCAACAGGAATAAAATTACAATTGCTACTATTTCCATATATTACTTAAAAAACCTCTCTTTTTCTTTTGTTCTATCTCCTACTGAAAAATCCTTTTTTCTTAGCAGACGTAGTATAAGTCTTACTTTGAATATTAACACCACCCTCAGTAGGATAAATGGTATTAATAATTTTTTTCAAACTTTCCTTAAAGTCTTCTGAAAAAGTGTCAAATTTATTAGAATATTTGTATACCATTTCAATATACTTCTTATAGTTTTCTTCGTTAAAAGGCAAAATATAATAAGGAATTGAAGAAGAATTAAATAATTCATCATACATTTGAAGATCATAACTAGTATAAGTTGCAATTCCATCAATTAAAGCTTTTGCAGTTAATGCGCATTTTACATGTTTATTAATAATAATCCTTATTTTATTCATCGCTACGCCACGAGATTTTAATTCTCTTAAAAACATTGTAATTTGACTAATATTTAATACATTCATATCCTGAACCAAATAAATTTCTTGACATAATTTAAAATAATCGATAGGCGTACTAAAATCCGCATCAATTAATGTAATTGTATTATATTGTTTTACAGTATCCAAAACAACAGGTGCATTATACATTTTTCTATCTTCTCCAGGCATTCCTGTATAAATACTTAATTTATCATAAATCAAAGGTTCATTCATACCATTAGAAGCATACCTTAAACTTTCAGCTGCAATATTTCTCTTTCCAGCATGATCATAAGTATAAATGGTATAAGTATCTCTTTTTCTAGTAACATCCACAATTGCAGTTTTAATTTTAGATTTTGCTAAAGTAGTTGCAATTGCATTAATACAAAAGGTTGTTCCTACTTTCTGAGCTCCAACAAAACATACTGCCTTTTTATAGTCTTTTGGTACTTCATAATAAGACTTTACAACTTCTTTTTCAAGCACTTGTGTTACAACTTCTTTTTGAACAGGCGCTTGTTTTACGACAATTTGCTTAATAATATCAGGCTCTTTTTTAATCTCAATTATCTTTGCGTCATTTTTTTCATTAATAATTTCTTTTGGCTTCTTTATTTCTACTGTTTTTATTTCTTGTTTTACTTCTTTTGTAGTAGCTTCTTTTTTATCTTGTTTTTCTTCTTGTGGATGTGCTGGTACCTGTTCTTTTATCACTTGCACTTCCACTGGTTCTATTTTGATTAATAAACTCTTATATTTTTCATTGTGTTCTTTTAAATAATTTCTTACATCCAAAGGTAGAAAATTAATAATTACACGTAACTGTTCATCTGTATATTGCACTGCAATTCTATCAAAAATTTCTGAATATTTATCGACTACTCCATTTTGATTCTTGTAGTAATTAATAATCCTTTGAATTTCTAATTCAGACACTTCTTCAGAAGCATATACATTTTCTCCTACTACCTTATCATAATATTTTTTTACATCTTTTTTTAAATATGGTTTATTAATAGCTGCAGTTACTTTTCCTTTTGTTCTATCTTGTCCAGTAAGAACAGTATAAATTCCTAAATTAAATAATTTAGATAAGAATTCATCCCCTAATCTTCTTCTATCAGAAGCAATATATATTAAATTCTTAGCATCAAAAGTATCTGTAATACTATCAATTAGTTTAAATAAATAATCATCTATTTGTGCTAAGTTGTTGGTTGGAAACTTTTCTAATTCTTCCAACAGAACAGCTCTATCATATTCGCCTTTAACCAATTCTTGAAGAAATTGTTTAAAGTAATATACATTTTTATACTCTAACTTCTCACCATATTTATCGGCGTAGAATTGTATAATGCCTCTTACGGTATCATCGTTACTAATTCCAAAAAGTATCTTCATAACTCATTTCCCTTTCTTGAGCGATTTTTTCTTACGTTAAAATTATACAATAATAAAAGCATACATCAGTGGTAAACATTGAATAATTACCATAAATATTGAAATTCCCACAATTAGTCTTTGACCCAAAATTTTATGTTCTAGCACTTCGGAACCTATTACATAAAATTGATACAAAGCATATATAAATATAAGTGTCACAACAGGCCAAGAATACCTTTGAATGGTTATTAAAATATTTAAAGTTTTATCCATAACAAAATCAGGTGTTCCTATTGCAAGAGATTCATCTACACTTACACCTAGTACAAAGTTACAAGTAAAAGCAGCAAGTACAGATAGTACAAGCGCCACTAAAGTTATTTTTTTATAAACCATAATAATACCTCACTCATTAAAATTACGTTTCATTCACATTATAATTTTACTATAAATAATATAAAATATCAAGTTAAAGGGAAAAAAAGTTAACAAAAGGTGTAAAAAATTATGTAAATTTGATAATTTACATAACTTTTTAGATATTTCTACCCTCATTTAAATAATCTTCTACTTCTTTTGCCTCTTTAATAGTAGGAACCCTTTGATCTTTTAGGGTATATGGAATTCCCAAATCTTTCCATTTATAAACACCCATTTCATGATAAGGCAATACTTCTATCTTTTCTACCGATTTTAATGTTGCAATAAAGTCTCTTAATCTTAAAAGAGCATTATTTTTATCAGTAATTCCAGGCAAATATACCACACGAATCCACATAGGAGTCTTTAAAACATTGGCAATATATTTTGCCATTTCTAAAATTCTTTCATTTCGTACTCCAACTAATGCTTCATGCTCATCACTATCAATATGCTTAATATCAAATAAAAACAAATCAACATAGTGAAATAATTCTTTCAAAATAGGATCATTTGTATCAAAATTTCCAGCAGTATCTATTGCTACATGAATATCGTTTTCTTTTAATTTTTTACATACTTCTAACAAAAACTTTGCTTGTAATAAAGGTTCTCCTCCTGAAAAAGTAACTCCCCCTTTAGAAAAATCAAAATAAGGTTTTGCACTAATGATTTTTTGAACCAAATCATCTGCTTCTATTTCATTTCCAATGGAAGTATTCCATGTATCAGGATTATGACAAAATCTACATCTTAAATGACAACCTTGCATAAATACAACATAACGTATCCCAGGGCCATCTACCTTACTAAAACTTTCAATAGAATGAATTCTTCCTTTCATCATTTCACCTCTCTTAATACACTATAACATTTTTTATAAGAAAAGTAAATCATAAAGCAAAATATTTGACAATTTGGATTATTTTCGATATAATGATCCCGTTAACATAAAAATTCCAAAAATAATTTAAAGGAGGAACGTTATGCCAACATTAAGTGTAACCAAATTACAAGAAGCAGTAGATCAAGTAAAGCGCAATGTAGGTATTTCAACTTCAACAATGAAAGTTGCTGTTTATCTAAATGAAATCTTAAAATATGATACAAATGACTTGTTGAAAACAAATATCGAGTCATTTACAGAAGCAGTATCACAAAATAGAAAAGCTTTTGAAGGCTTTTGTAAAAAAAAGATGAACACATACTATGCCAAAATGGAAAGTTCTAAGCAAGAATTTAAAGAATATATTTTTCTTCGGTATTATGGATACTACCTTTCAAATATTGACTTAGATCTTAACAAGTTATTAGAAATAAATCAGGAATGCGCTTATATCAAAGCAATGTACCAAACCTTACCAGATCAAATTACTTCTTTTCTTAATCTAGCAACTTGCTTAACACCTTTGGAATTACCTCAAAAAGTATCGCTTTTAACACCAGATCGTTCTTCAACACTGGCTCAAATCTTTTATTTACTTGCTAAACTAAATTTGCTTGAAAAGGAATATGAGGAGTTTGTGAACATTTTGCTTTTTTCGCAACAGAGTGCTTTAGCATACTTAGAGGAAAAGTTACTCATGAAAAATGAAATTTTTAAACCCTTTTATCAAAAGAATAGATCTTGCCAGCATGTCCTTCAAAAAGCCTTAGAACAGGATAACAACTCTTTTGTTCTTACTCTGGGATATATCCAAAATGAACTACTTGAATGTATTACCAAGAAGGAGGAAGCAAACCAAGAAAAAATAAGAAAATTTCTTGTAGAACTTTTCTTTCCTAAAAGTTTTCCATATGGTGAAAGTCCATTTTGCTATACCAAAGAGTTTTTGGAAGGAATATTTGAAGCATCTTTTGATATCCTTTTAAAGGATTTTAAAATTGACTTTAACGATTATTTTGCTAGAATAGAGCAGGAAGTAGAAAAGAAAATTGAAAACTTGATTCATCGTATTCTTTGCAATATAAAGGGAAATGAGCAAGTAGATATTCTTGAGCTAATCAAAACAGAAATAGACAAAGAAAAAAATAGTATTTATGCTATAACCTCCGCAACAGACCTTTCTGCTTTAAAAGAAGATTATAAAAATTTCTTCAAATACTGTAGCTATCTAGAACAAATAAAGAATATTTCTATCCCAAAAGAAGAAGCTATTACTTTGCTATTTCATGCTTGTCATATTCTTCCCATCTACATTGAACGACAAAAAAAGTCAAGTCATTATTTCTTAAACGCTCAAAAAGTAGAAGCTATACTAAACGACTTTCTTGATTTTATTAAGCCTGCTTTAACTCTCTATTTATTGCAATCAGGAAATACAGGCTATATAAAAGGTTTCATAAATGAGTTCTTAGACTTTTCATATGCTTCTTAAAATCTAATAGAAAGTGCCTCGGAGTCTTTTCTCCAGGCACTTTTTTCTATATAATCACTTTTTATTTATAAAAGGTTCTAGAAATAATATCTAACTGGTGTTTACGTGATAAATTTACAAATTTTACAGCATAACCAGATACTCTTATTGTAAGTTGTGGATATTTTTCAGGATGATCCATTGCATCTAATAAAATTTCTCTATCGATGACATTAATATTAATATGATGTCCTGTTTTTTCAAAATATCCATCTAATAACATTTTTAAAGTATCTGCTTTTTCTTCATCTGTTTTTCCAAGGGCAGAAGGAACAAATGAGAAAGTATAGGAAATACCATCGATACTATCTTCATAGTCTAATTTTGCTACAGAATTCAATGCTGCAATCATACCATTTTTCTCCCTATGGTACATTGGGTTGGCACCAGGAGCAAATGGCTCTCCTTTTTTTCTACCATCAGGTGTTGTACCTGTTTTCTCACCATATACAACGTTAGAAGTAATGGTTAAAATAGACATTGTAGCTTCTGCATTTCTATAAGTTTTATGTTCTCTTAAATGATTCATAAATTTATTTTGTATTTCTAAAGCAATCTGATCTACTCTTTCATCATCATTTCCAAAGCATGGAAACTCTCCTTCTACTTCAAAGTCAACTGCAATTCCTCTTTCATCCCTAATTGGTTTTACTTTAGCATATTTAATTGCACTAAGAGAATCTGCTACTACAGAAAGTCCAGAAATACCACATGCCATTGTTCTATAAATTTCTTTATCATGTAATGCCATTTGTAATCTTTCATAAGCATACTTATCATGCATGTAATGAATAATATTTAAAGCATTGATATATACTTTTGCAACCCAAGCCATTACCTCATCAAATCTTTCCATCACTTCTTCATAATCCAAATATTCTGAATCTATTTTTTTGATTTCTGGTCCTACTTGGTCACCACTCATTTCATCTTTGCCGCCATTAATTGCATATAATAAAGCCTTAGCAAGATTACATCTTGCTCCAAAAAATTGCATTTGTTTTCCAACTCTCATCGCAGAAACACAACAAGCAATTGCATAATCGTCTCCATAATACTGTCTCATTAAGTCATCATTTTCATATTGAATAGCACTTGTTTTTACAGAAACCATTGAACAGAATTTCTTGAAACCTTCTGGAAGTTTATTAGACCATAAAACAGTTAAATTAGGTTCTGGAGCAGGTCCTAAATTATATAATGTATTTAATACTCTAAATGAGTTTTTGGTTACTAATGTTCTTAAGGAATTGCTCATACCACCAATTGCTTCTGTTACCCAGTTAGGATCACCAGCAAACAAGGCAGCATATGCTTTGGTTCTCATAAAACGAACCATTCTTAGTTTAATAATAAATTGATCAATTAACTCTTGTGCCTGCTCTTCTGTTAAAATATCTGCTTTTAAATCTCTTTCTATATAAATATCTAAGAAAGTAGAAACTCTTCCTAAACTCATTGCAGCTCCATTTTGTTCTTTGATTGCTCCAAGATAAGCAAAATATGTCCATTGTACAGCTTCAAAAGCGTCTTTAGCTGGAAGTGAAATATCATATCCGTATTTTTGTGCCATTATTTTTAATTCATTTAATGCTTGAATTTGCTCTGTAATTTCTTCTCTTAAGCGAATCACTTCTTCTGTCATTGCTTCCTTTTCTAAAGATTTTTGTTCTTCTTGTTTTTCTTTCATTAAACGATCTACTCCATATAAAGCGACACGACGATAATCTCCAATAATTCTACCTCTACCATAGGCGTCTGGTAGTCCTGTGATAATTCCATTTCTTCGACAACTTCTAATTTCAGGAGTATATACATCAAAAACTCCCTGATTATGTGTTTTCCTATAATCTGTAAAAATTTTCTTTACATCTTCATCAATTTTGTATCCATATTCCTCTAATGCAGTAGAAGCGGTTCTTATTCCACCATTAGGCATCATTGCTCTTTTTAAAGGAGTTTCTGTTTGAAGTCCTACAATTACTTCTAAATCCTTATCCACATAGCCTACCTCATGAGAAGTGATGGTAGAAACAATTTTTGTATCTGCATCTAATACTCCACCATTTTTACTTTCTTTCTCCATTAATTTTGCAACTTTTTCCCACAATTTTTTTGTTCTTTCAGTAGGTCCTTTTAAAAAGCTATCATCTCCCTCATAAGGAGTATAGTTTAATTCTATAAAATCTCTAACGTTTATCTTATCACACCAAATACCCTTTTTATAGCCTTGCCAAGCTAAATCTGTGTTATTTTCCATATCTTAATTCCTCCTCTTTATGCTAACTAAAAGTATATATGATATAGAAAAAAAAATCAATATATAATAGAAATACTTGGGTATTTTCTCCCAAGTATTTTTCTTAAAAATTATATTTCTTTTTCATCTTTTTAATACCCTTTTTACCTTGTTTTACCATTTGTAAAATATTATTTTCATTCATTACACCAATTGTAGTACCTGCAATTGTTCCAGCAATTATTCCAATCATAGCGCCTTTAAAAAAATCCATGATATCAACTCCTTTCTTTATTCCTTATTATGACCAGATAATATATTTTTTAAACTTCTAATTATTTCATAACTTCCAATTATTAGCATAAAAATATAAAAATAAAAACGTAATTTTTCCTCTTCAATCTGTTGATTAATCAGCATTCCTATTACACTTCCAATACAGACTGGAACAATAATTTTTTTTAATAAATCAATTTTTAAAGTTTTATTTTTTAAATTTACAATCGTTGCAGAAATTCCTACAATGATAAACATAATGAGTGTATATGCTTGCGCCACTTTATGAGGAAGTAAAGAAAAAGAAGTTGCAAGTAAAATAAAAATACTTCCTCCACCAATTCCCATGCCTGCAATAATTCCGCTAAGGATTGCAATCAAATAAATCATGAATTTCCTCCTAACATTTTAATAAGTGTAAATACAACAATTAAAATACCTGCTATCAAATTTAAAATATTCGCGGGTAATTTTTTCATTAGTTTGCTTCCTAATATTCCTGTAATAACTGCTATTATAGAAAAAATAATTACTTTTGAAAGTTCTAATTCCACAAATTGAAGATAACCGATAATTGCAAAAATACTAGAAATGGATAAAACGCATACACTAATTTGTCTTGCAATATGTGTTTCTTGTTTTTGAATATATAATAAATAAAAAACCAAAATTTGTCCTGCACCTGAAGCAAATACACCATTTAGAATTCCCGTAAAAAAACTAATTAAATATATCATATTTATAGTATTTGAAATTTTAAAAAAAATAAACAAAAAAAGATTGAAACTTAAAAAATTTCAACCTTTTTGTTTTTTATTTCATTTTATTGATTTTCGTTTTTCTTTTTTCTACTTTTTACAATTACTACAACAATTACCACAATAACCACACAAGCAACTACTGCAATTGTTACATACATCCATACAGATATATCAGATGTTGGTACATTTTCAATAGATTCCTCAAATACATTGGTAATCGTATAATTTGCTTGATCTATAGTTGCCTTATAATTTTTCAAGTCATCTTTATTTTCTTCTACTTCTCCAATGGTATACTGGATAATGCTTCCTGTTTCTGTGAAGTATGGCAATTCATGGAATGTTATATTCATATCTTCTTTGGTAGTAATTGTCTTTTCTGCTAATACCTTTCCTCCATCTTTTACTTGTAAAATCAAGCTATCTGGACGAGTTTCTAATTGATTATTACGATCATCCCATATTTTGGTAACCACTAAATCTGTAGTGATATCAAATTTTGCTAATAATCCATTGGTATTTGATCCTTTTTTTATACTAGATTTATCTTCATGATTTTCTAAACTTCCAATTGCAATAATTTCATAATTCTGATTTACAATCATATCATTAAGATTTGTTTTAACACCCTCTGCTTGATAATCATATTCTAACATTTTTGTAAAGCTTTCATCTAGTAAATAGAAAATAACTTTAGAACCTGTATTTCCACTTACTAAGTATCTTTCATCATTTAATTTTAGTATTTTTGTAGGAGTAACTTGATAATCATGATTAATCTCTTCTTGTTGTAAAACCTTTCCATCGCTACTATATTTTGTAATATATGTTCCATTATCACTTTGTCCTAATACAAGATACGAACCATTTGAAAGGGTAATCGCGTCTATATATTCTGCAATGTTAGTATCATTTTGATGTTGCCATACAATATTTCCATCTTGATCAAAAATATAAATAGTTCCCTCTTGATGATCAAATAAATTTGCACCATAACCATCATCTATAAAAGTAGAAACTTCTCCTAATACAATGATACTCTCTCCATTTACTATTACTTTATCAAAAAAATTAGATGTATTTTCTTCTGATCTTACGGAATATTTACTTTTAATATTTCCTTCTGAATCCATTATTACTATGTAGGAATAATCGACCCATTCTCCGTCTTCAATAAGAGCATAAGTTCCTATTACTATATAATCTCCATTATTATTTACAGTTATATCTCTAGTTGTAAATAGAAAATTATCATATGCAATTTCTGACGCTAAGTCTTTTCTCCATTCAAGATCTAAATTGCTATTATACTTCCAAACATAGTTAGATGAAAGAAAAACTAAACTACCATCTTCATGAATATATCCACCATCTATTTGGCTATTAGGAGTTTCTATACTTTCTACTAACTCACCTAATGAATTATATTCCTCTCTCCATACATTAGCAGCTCCTCCATATATATTTCTATTATTTTCTCTTAATACATAATAATTTCCATTACTATTTTCTCTTATTGCAATATTACTATTATATCTTGTATCATGATCCACAAAAGTTTCCCATCCTAAACTCATAGAATGACTTACTCTTTCTGCTACTTCTTCTAAAGCATTTGATTTATCCATCATTTGTAATGCAATTACACATCCTACTACAAACAAGAAAATAAACACAAATGTAACTGAAATAATTGCTATTTTTCTTTTCTTCGTTTCCATATCTTCCTCCTCTTAGGTATTACTATTATTCCCAAATATATTTATCTAATACATAGCATTTTAAAATACCCTAGATTGATAAATTGGCAAAAAGATTGAAATTTTTGTTCCAATCTTTTTTGCCTTTTTTATCTCTTCATTTATTTATTTTCATTTTTATCTTTTTTTCTACTTTTTACAATTACTACAACAATTACCACAATAACCACACAAGCAACTACTGCAATGGCTACATACATCCATACAGAAATATCAGATGTTGGTACATTTTCAATAGATTCCTCAAATACATTGGTAATAGTATAATTTGCTTGATCTATAGTTGCCTTATAATTTTTCAAATCATCTTTATTTTCTTCTACTTCTCCAATGGTATACTGGATAATGTCACCTGACTCTGTAAAATATGGCAAGTGATAGAATGTTACATTCATATCTTCTTTAGTAGTAATTGTTTTTTCAGCTAAAATGTTTTCTCCATTTTTAACTTGTAAAATTAAATTATCTGGACGTGTTTCTAATTGATTATCACGATCTTCCCATATCTTTGTAGCTACTAAATCTGTGCTTACATTAAATTTTGCTAATAATCCATTTACATTTGCACCTTTTTTAGTTTTTTCATTACTACTATGATTTTCTAATTTTCCAATTACAATAATTTCATGATCTTGATTAGTGATCATGTCATTTACATATGTTCTTACATCTTCTGCCTGATAATTTTGAACAAATATAGTAGCTAAGTTTTCATCTAATACATAAAATACAACATCAGATCCTGTATTTCCACTTACTAGGTATCTTTCTTCTGTTAATTTTAGTATTTTTGTAGGAGTAATTTGATAGTCATTATTAACAACTTGTTCTTGTAAAACTTTTCCATTACTACTATACTTTGTAACAAATGTTCCATCATCATTTCTTCCTAATACAACATAAGAACCATCTGAAAGTGCAATTGCATCTATATATTCTGCAATATTACTATCATTTTGATGTTGCCATTTAATAGTTCCATCTTCAGCGAAGTTATAAATAAGACCTTCTTGATGGTCAAATATGGTTCCGCCATAACCATCATCTACAAAAATAGAAATATCTCCTAACACAATGATATTATCCCCATTTACCATTACTTTATCAAAAAAGATGGATGTATTTTCTTCTGATCTTACGGAATATTTATTTTTTATATTTCCTTGTGAATCTATTACTGCCATATAGGAATATTCAAACCATTCCCAAAGATCATTATCAAGAAGTTCATAATTTCCTACAATAACATAATCTCCATTATCATTTACAATGATATCTCTGGTGGTAAACGCATAACTACCATATGCTATTTCGGCACTTAAATACTTTTCCCATTCAAGATTTAAATTACTATCATACTTCCAAATATAATCATATGTAAGCAAAACGACACTACCATCTTCCAGAATACATCCTTTATTTATCCAATAGCTATCCAACGCTGGTATTTCATTACTTTCAATCATGACACCGTCTGCATTATATAAATCTCTATATATTGCAGCCTCTCCATATTCATCTTCATTATCTTTTCTTAATACATAAAAGTTTCCATTGTCGATTTCTTTTATCGCAATGTTGCTATTATATTTTTCAACATTATCAACAAAAGTTTCCCATTCTAAATGAACCGAATGTTTTATTCTTTCAGCTACTTCTTCTAAACCATGAAATTCATACATATTTTGTAATGCAATCACACATCCTACTACTGCAAATAACAAAATAAATATAAGTGCAACTGAAATAATTGATATTTTTCTCTTCTTTGTTTCCATATCTTCCTCCTATACAAAATGTAAAATTGCAAAACGATTGTAGTCTTCTTTTGATACTTCTTTTAAATTATAGTGATCACGATTTGACGTATTGCTATTATAATAAATCCCAAAACTATCTACTTCTACTACTAAAGCAACATGATGATCTGTACTTCCATTTGCAGTAAATATGACTAAAACATCTCCAACATGTGTTTTCTTAATTGCCTCTTTGATATTTTCATTGGTTAAATCATAATACTCTGTTCTAACCTTCCTTGCATTTTCCCAATAATCTACAAAATCATTTGCTCGAATAAAAGCAGTAGATACAACATATTCATTTGGCTGATCATCTGAAAAATGGTAAGAATGACAAAACCATTTTTTATTAGTAGATACTAGTTTTAAAAAATCACCTTGCTTTAAAGTAGAAGTCGTAGAATCGCTTTCTAGCCCACCAGCTACTAAACATTGTGAAACAAAATTAGTACAATTTGTCTCAAAATATAAATAATCTCGATTTGCTCCAAATACATATTGATTTGCATATTCTATTGCTTTTTGTGCTTGATACTGACTACTATCATATGGATCTTCTAATACTAAGCTTTCACTACCTTTATACAAAACAAATAGTAGTACCGCCACAACAATTCCTTCCATCAACCTTTTTTTCACAACGCATTCTCTCCTTGTATAAAATGATATTCTGTGATAGATCTAGTCCATTTTATTTTACAATTTGCTTCTAAAAAAGCTTTAACAGTTGCTAAATATTCTCTTAATACGCCTCTGATTCCCACATTATACACATGATAATCTGAAGAAACAATAATTCCATTTAGTCCCAATTTTTTCATCAAATAAGTGGTTCGATAAGCATACATACGTTGTGTACAAATAATAACGGATTGATCTCCTACAAATTCTTTTACTCTTTGAACCGTAGAATAAGTATCTTCACCATAATAATCTAAGAGAATATCTTCTTCGTTTACTCCTAAGTTTAGCAAATATTTTTTCATACTATCTGCTTCGTATTTTTGTACTTCATTGTCATATCCACCTGATAAAATAATTTTTTTACCAACTTGATGAGAATATAATTCATAGGCACATTGCAAACGATCCTCTAACGGAATAGAAATACTATTTGTCCAAATTTGTGCTCCAGGCACGACAATATACTCTACTTTAGAAAGTTTCTCTATTCCTTCAAGAAAATATAGCTGATCACTATTATTCTCACGTATACGTATATTGATCCAATACGTCAGTAATACCAAAAGAAAAACACCTACTAATAGCACAACACGTTAAAAACAAAAAGAAATAATTTTGTAACAAAAGAAAATATGATAAAATAGAATAGGTGAAAGAAATGAAAA
>CALXBS010000020.1 GCA_944386605.1 uncultured Clostridia bacterium
TACAGCAAAAACTGATGAAGAAGCTAAAGCATTACTTTCAATGTTAGGCTTACCATTTGCTGAAAGATAGGAGGACAAAAAATGGCAAAAAAATCTATGATTGCTAAACAAAAACGTGAACCAAAGTTTAGCACAAGATATTATAATAGATGTAAAATATGTGGAAGACCACATTCATACATGAGAAAATACGGAATATGCCGTTTATGCTTCAGAAAATTAGCATATCAAGGAGAAATACCAGGAATCAAGAAAGCAAGCTGGTAAAAAGGAGGTAAAGAAACAATGAATACAACAGATCCAATTGCAGACATGTTAACAAGAATAAGAAATGCAAATTTACAAAGACATGCAACAGTAGATATTCCTTATTCTAAAGAAAAGAAAGCAATCGCTGATATTTTAGTAAATGAAGGTTTTGTTGCCTCATTAGATGTATTAGAAGATTCTCATAAAACTATCAGACTTACACTAAAATATGAGGGAAAAACAAGAGTTTTACAAGGTTTAAAAAGAATCAGTAAACCAGGTCTTAGAATATATGCAAATGTAGAAGATTTACCTAAGGTATTAAATGGTTTAGGAATTTCTATTATATCAACCAATAAAGGAATTATGACTGACAAAATGGCTAGAAAAGAAAATGTTGGTGGAGAAGTTCTTGCATATGTTTGGTAATATAAATTTTGAATAAAAGGAGGGTATACCATGTCAAGAATAGGTAAAAATCCTATTATCATACCACAAGGTGTTGAAGTAAAAATTGATGACCATACTGTTACTGTTAAAGGACCAAAAGGTACATTAACCCAAACTTTTTTAGATAAGGTTAATATCAAAATGGAAGAAAATAAACTAGTAGTTACTATTAATAATGAAAAAGATGGTAATATTCATGGTTTAACAAGATCATTACTTAATAATATGGTTATTGGTGTAACACAAGGTTTTGAAAAAGCACTAGAAATTAATGGAATAGGATATAGAGCACAAAAACAAGGTAAAAAATTAATTTTAACTTTAGGATTTTCTCATCCAGTTGAAATTGAAGAAGTTGAAGGAATTACAATCGAGGTACCTTCACAAAACTCTATTATTGTAAAAGGAATTGATAAACAAATGGTTGGTCAATTTGCAGCAGATATTAGAGCATATAGATTACCAGAACCATATAAGGGTAAAGGTATAAAATACGTTGGCGAACATATTAGAAGAAAAGAAGGAAAAGCTGGCGGTAAAAAATAGATAAGAAATTAAGGAGGGAAACTTCAAAATGATTAATAAAATTAATAGAAAAGTCGCAAGAACTACTAGACAAAAAAGAGTAAGAGCAAAGATCAAAGGGACAGCTTTAAGACCAAGACTTTGCGTATCTAGAAGTTTAAATAATATTTCAGCACAACTAATTGATGATGAAAAACAAGTGACTTTACTTTCAGCATCTACTTTAGATAAAGAAGTAAAAACTAAGGCTTCTAATGTAGCTGCAGCTACAGAAGTTGGAACGCTTATTGCTAAACGTGCCATCGAGAAGAATATAAAGACTGTAGTATTTGATAGAAACGGATATTTATATCATGGAAAAGTAAAAGCCTTAGCCGATGCAGCAAGAAATGCTGGATTAGAATTCTAAAGAAAGGAGAAGCCAAAATGACTGAAACAAAAACAGAATTGAAAGAAAAAGTTGTTAATGTTAGTAGAGTAGCTAAAGTTGTTAAAGGTGGTAGAACTTTTAGATTTAGTGTGCTTGTTGTTGTAGGAGATGGAGCAGGACATGTAGGTGTTGGAACTGGTAAATCTGCTGAAGTTCCAGAAGCAATTAAAAAAGCTACAGATGATGCTAAGAAAAATTTAATTACAGTATCATTAGTAAACGGAACTTTACCACATGAATACACAACACACTTTGGAGCATCTAAAGTTATCTTAAAACCAGCAGTTGAAGGTACAGGAATTATTGCAGGTGGTGCCGTAAGACCAGTACTTGAACTTGCAGGTGTAAAAAATGTAACAGCGAAAACATTAGGTTCTCGTAATAGTAGAAATGTAGTATATGCTACATTAAATGCATTAAAAGCTATGAGAACACCAGAAGAAGTTGCAAGACTTAGAGGAAAAACAGTAGCTGAAATTTTAAATTAATATGTCTTTAAATAATGAAATGAGAGGAGGAAGCTTAAGCTATGAAAATGCATGATTTAGGTCCAGCATATGGCGCAAAAACTACTTCTAAAAGAGTAGGTAGAGGTATGGGAAGCGGTAACGGAAAAACTGCTGGAAAAGGCCATAAAGGACAAAAAGCAAGAACTGGCGGTAGCATTAGAAGAGGATTTGAGGGTGGTCAAACACCTTTATATAGAAGAATTCCAAAAAGAGGATTTAAAAATCGCTTTGCAGTGGAATATGCTATTGTAAATGTAAGTGATTTAGAAAGATTCGAAAATGGAACCGTTGTAAATCCTGAATTATTAATTTCTGAAAAAATAATTAGTAAAGAATTAGATGGTGTTAAAGTTTTAGGTAATGGAACACTAACTAAGAAACTTACTGTTGTAGCTACTAAATTTTCAAAATCTGCTGAAGAAAAAATACAAGCTGTAGGTGGAAAGATCGAGGTGAAGTAGTATGCTACAAACCATTAAAGATATTTTTTCGGTTAAAGATATAAGAAAGAAAATATTATATACATTATTTATTATTTTATTATTTAGACTTGGAACTTTTATAACTATTCCTGGAGTAGATAGAGCTTTGTTAAGAGAAATGACTGGCTCTACTAGTGGACTTACTGCTATTATTAACTTAGTATCAGGTGGAGCTTTTAGTAGATTGTCTATAATGGCATTAACGATTGGACCATACATTACCGCTTCCATTGTACTAAATATGTTGCAGTATGTTATTCCAAGTCTTGAAAGACTTGCAAAAGAAGGAGAAGAAGGAAGAAAAAGATTAAATAAATATACAAAATATTTAACAATTGTATTTGCAATTGTAGAAGGTCTTGCAGCTTATATTCAATATAAAAGTTATTTATGTGCAGAATTACAATATGGTGCAGGATCTATACTAGGAGTTTTATTATTTTTAGTTTCTATTATTGCAGGTACTTCTATCCTAACTTGGCTTGGTGATAAAATAACTGAAAATGGTATTGGAAATGGTATTTCTATGATTGTATTTATTGGTATTGTGTCAGGAATTTCAGGTGCGGCAACTACATTATTTGAACTTGCTAAAACTGGAATTTCAGGAATATTATTGGTAGTAGGAATACTAGTAGCAATGCTATTATTACTTGCAGCTGTGGTTTTTGTTCAACAGGCAGAACGTAGAATACCTGTTAATTACGCAAAACGTGTAGTAGGAAGAAAAATGTACGGCGGTCAAAATACTCACATTCCAATTAAACTTGCAATGACAGGTGTTATGCCTCTTATCTTTGCAATGTCATTTATGATGATTCCAAGTATGATTATTAGTTTTTGCACACAAGGAAATCCAACAGGTTTTTGGTTAAAAGTTTATAATTTATTTTCTGTATCACAAGGTAGTGCATGGTATTATCTATTAGGATATGCTGTTATTTATATGGCACTTATTATCTTATTTACCTTTGTATACACAATGTTTATTGTAAACCCAGTAGAAATTGCTAATAATCTAAAGAAAAATGGAGGATTTATACCAGGTATTAGAGCAGGAAAAAATACATCTGATTATATATCAAATGTTTTAAATAAAATAACAATGGTAGGTGCAGTATTCTTAGCACTTGTTGCTGTATTGCCAATCTTATTGCAAGGATTTACCACCATTTCAATTACATTTAGTGGTAACTCAGTATTAATTGCGGTAAGTGTTGCATTAGAAATATTAAAGAATCTTGAAACACAAATGGTTAGTAGACATTATTCAGGTTTCTTAGATTAATAAATAATTGATATAATATAAAGTAATGGCATTCCAATGGAGTGCTATTTTTTTATTTGACTAAAAATATAAAAGATGATATAATCTTGCTATGCTATTTGTTGTCCAAATTTAAATAAAGTGGAGGGAAAGAATATGGCAAAGAGTTTAAGAATAGGTGATATTATTCGGGTAAAAGAAGGTATGAAGCTTAAGGTAGAAATACCAGAAAAGTTTATTTATGCAAATCGACCTTTTTCTAATCGGCTTATATCAACTTGTATCTGTATAGGAAGATTATTACAAATCGTCGGTAATTCGGAAGATAGGAAACGAAAAATCGTTGAAAAAATAACGGAAACCTTTAAGGCAGAGCAAATTACGATTTCAGCAGAAGAAATTGAAAGTTTTGTTAGTGGAAAAATCCCTAATATCGAACCTGAAACATTTGATACCAAACAGTTTGTAGGGGAGTATATTGTTCTTTTTCATAATGATGAGGTTGTTGCTTTATCTAAATTGGATGAGAATGGAAAATATTTACTTTCTGATCAGGTTCAATTTTCTTTAAATCCTGGGAAAAATAATTATAACGATTTAGAGGAAATTGAAGTCGTTAGAAATATTTGGGGTAACTAATTGAAGGAGCTGAAAACTGAAAACAAAGAATAGGGACTGTAACAGGTCCCTATTTCTCAATATTTAAGATTTAATATCTTATTGATTTGGTTGTTGAGATTGCATTTGGTTAGCTGATTGAGCTACCATTTTTTTAACCATTTCACCACCAATAGATCCAGCTTGTTTAGAAGTTAAATCACCGTTATATCCTTGTTTTAGGTTAACTCCAATTTCATTTGCTACTTCATATTTAAATTTGTTTAAAGCAGCTTTAGCTTGTTTGTTAGACATTTTGCTGTTATTTGCCATTTGAATTCACCTCCATTTGTTATTATGTTGTGTAGAAACAAAAAAATTATACATAAAATTTTAATTTCATATTATTTTATTTTAAAAAAGGAGAACAACAAAATGAAATATGTTTATAACAAATTGGTAAGGGATTATATTCCAAAAAACCTTAACCAGGCACCAGGAAAAAGTGCTACTTATAGAATGTTAGGAGAGGAAGAGTATATAGTAGAATTAAATAAAAAATTATTGGAGGAAGCAAATGAATTTGTAGCAGAAAATGCAATTGAAGAGTTAGCAGATATGTTTGAGGTTATACAAAGTATCATGAAAGTTAGAAAAATTTGTTATGAAGATGTAAAGAAAGTACAAGATAAAAAAAGGAAAGAAAAAGGTGGCTTTGACAAAAGAGTTTATTTAATCGATGTAGAAGAGTAAAAAATTAAGATATATAAGAGGGGATAGAATATTTTATTATTTTATCTCTTTTTATTTAGACTAAGCGAAAAAAATCAAAGATATATTTTTAATTTATATCTTTGATTAATATACTATTTTAATTATTGGTTAGGTTGTTGAGATTGCATTTGGTTAGCTGCTTGAGCAACTAATTTTTTAACCATTTCACCACCAATAGATCCAGCTTCTCTTCATGTTAAATCACCATTATATCCTTGTTTTAAGTTAACACCAACTTCGTTAGCTACTTCATATTTAAATTTGTCTAAAGCAGCCTTAGCTTGTTTGTTAGACATTTTGCTGTTACTTGCCATTTTGAATTCACCTCCATATTATTAGACTATAAAACAAATTGTTGTTTTACAGTAATAATTTGTGTTATATTTTCAATTTAATACTGGAAAAAAAAGGAAAAATAATACATTTTATATTTTTTTGCTAAAAATCGACAAAAGTCGATGTGATAAAAAGAAAAAAATACTTGCTTTTTCATTGAAATTCTTATATAATGTGGATACGCTATTAAGTAAACAATAGGAGGTAAAAAATGAGCAATAAAACAAAAGTTATGATAATTGATGACAATAGAGATTTTGTAAATCTATTAGCAATGTTCATCAATACACAAGAGGATATGGAAGTAGTAGAAATCTTATCAGATGGTCAAAATGCGGTGACTAAAATTAAAGAAGTAAATCCTGATATTTTACTATTAGATATCATTATGCCTGAAAAGGATGGTTTAAATGTATTAGAGGAAATTGATGCAGATAAAACAATACAAATTCCTTTAACCATTGTCATGTCTGCAATTGGGCAAGAAAAGATAACTCAAAAAGCAATTTCACTAGGTGCGACTTATTATGTTGTAAAACCTTTTGAAATGAACGCTTTAGTAGAAAGAATTAGAGATTTACTAGATTGCAATAATAGTAAAGTGAATGAAAATGGTTTATCTTTTAATAATTACAACAAAAATGTGGTTAATACAAATAGAAATATTATGCCACTGGAAGTAAGAGTAACTAATATGATTCATAATGTAGGTGTCCCAGCACATATAAAAGGATATCAATATATAAGAGAAGCAATTATGCTTGCTGTAGAAAATGAAGATATTATCAATTCTATTACCAAAACATTATATCCTACTCTTGCAAAGAAGTTTGATACAACACCTTCAAGAGTAGAGCGTGCAATTAGACATGCAATTGAAGTTGCTTGGAATAGAGGACAGATAGAAATGCATGACAAAATTTTTGGATACACAGTAAATTCTAATAAAGGAAAACCAACTAATAGTGAGTTTATTGCTATGATAGCTGATAAATTGCGTTTGGAAGATAAGGCTACTTTTTAAGTAGCCAAAAAATTCTTTATTAATTTTCATTTAAGGATTGTTATCCTGCATAAAATAGTATGATTTATTTTTTAATATTCATACTATTTTATGAAAAATTTTTATCAATGCAATAATTTATCATGCTAATAATAACATTATTAAAAGATGTGTTATTTTCTCGAGCAATCTTATTAATTTTATCTATGGTTTCGTTACGAATATATATTGTCTTATAACTTGCATTTACTTTATTTTTAGTAAAATCTATCTTTTTCAACATAATTTACCCCTCCAAGGTAATTTTACAATAACCAAAATCAAATTAATATATTAGAAAATTCTGTTGTATGGATAGCATTACTAATAGCGTTATAAGAAAGAATTTTTGAAGGAGTGATTTTATGAATGAATTTATTATTTTTCAAGTTTTGATTTTATTAATAATGGCCGTTGTTTTAGCATTACCAATTTTTGAAGAATATAAATTAAAAGAATTGCAAACAAAAATTGAAATACAACGAGAAAATTTTAAAAATCTTGAAATGATTTTAAAAAGACTACTAAATAACGAATAAAGGCTTGATTTATGTAATAATGTTTATTATAATAAATTAGGTGAAAATATGAAGAAAAAACAACGTGTTATTATTTTTTTTATTATATTAATGATAATCATGATTAGTATTATAGTGCTCATTATACCTCAAAAGGATGAATGGAATCAGGTGAATATAACAAAAGGAGAAATTGAACAGACAAAAGACTATAAGTTATATGAGTTTGCTATAAAAGGCAATGAAATTTGTGATAGTATGGATGAAATTGTAGAAGATGTTATATATAGATATTCTAATTTATTAGATTATGAATATGTAGATGTAACTGAAAATATGGGCTTATCAAATATATATAACATCGTTTCTGTTCCTACTTTTTTACTAGTAGACCAAGAGGGGAAGGTTATAGAAAGAAGAGTAGGAAAAATGACAAGAGAAGAATTAATTGATATGCTTAGTGGAATAAATTAAAGTAGGAATCGTAGGATTCTTATTTTTTTTGCCTTGTTTTTAGCAAGATATATGACATAACACATCGAAGATTGTGTTGACAAATGAAGATAAAGATAGTAAAATACTATATGAATAGATAAGGATGTTTTTATTGTATGGAGAATTTAAAAAGAAAGAATAAAATAGACTTAAAAATATTTTCTATAAAAATAGTAATACTTTCAATCATCATTGTTCTTGCCGCTTTTATTTCTGTATTAAAGCCTGTTACGCTATATATTGATTTAGTGATCATTTTAATCACTTCTTTTATTTCTATATTTATTTGCCTAAATGAAATAAAAAATAGGAAATATAGAATATATGAATTATCTAAAAGTGTAGATTTGGTATTAAAAGATAGTTTAAATTTAATTGATATTCCTATGGTAATGGTAACAGATAAGGAAAAAATCTTATGGCAAAACAAGTTAGCAGATCATTTAATTCCAAAAGATTTAATTGAAGATGTTGCTTTTAAACTAGAAAAACAAAGCAAACATACAGAATCTATAAGTGTTAATATAAATGTTGGAGAAAACGAGATATATAGTGCAATAGGAAATTATATTAAGTTTTCTGATTCTGAATGTATGCTCATTTCTTTTATTAATAAAACACATGAATATACATTAAAAAATATATTAGATAATACCAAGGTAGCAGTAGGTCTTATTTTTATTGATAACTATGAAGAAACTTTTCAAGGTTTAGGAGATTTAGAAAGAGCTGAAATTGCGTCTAAAATAGAAACTGAATTACGTAATTTTGCTACAGAAAATAAGGGCGTTATTAGTAAGATTGATAAAGACCGTTTTATGATTTTTATGGAGAAACAATATGTGTCACAAATGGAAGAAAACTCTTTTGAAATTTTAGAACGTGTTAGAAATATTACCAATATAACAAAGTTACCAATTACCATTTCTATGGGAATGTCCTATACAGAAGAAACATTAGATGATAGATATAAATCAAGTTCTTCAGCCTTAGATATTGCTTTAGGAAGAGGTGGAGATCAAGTTATCATCAAAAAAGATAAAAAGTATGAATTTTTTGGAGGTTCTAATATTGGCTTAGAAAAAACAAGTAGAGTAAGAGCTAGAACAATTTCGCAAGCACTTAGAGAAGTAATGGAAAAAGCAGAGCATATTTATATCATGGGGCATAAAAATACGGATATAGATTGTATTGGTTCTGCTATTGGAATTTGTAAACTTGCAAAATGTTTAAATAAAGATGCAAAAATTATTGTAGATGCAAAAATGAATACAAGTACAAAGACCATTATTGAAAAGATCAAAAAACAAGAGGAATACGAAAATACATTTATTTCTGTAAGCGAATTGAAAAAATTAGAAGTCGATACTAGTAATGATTTCTTAATTGTAGTAGATACACATAAAAAATCTTATTTAGCTTACCCGGATTTTCTAGATCATTTTGAAAAAGTTGCGATTATAGATCATCATAGAAGAGGACCTGAATTCATAGAGGATGCATTACTTTCTTATCATGAAATTTATGCTTCTTCTGCTTCTGAACTTGTTGCTGAAATGTTAATGTATTTAGACGAGGTTGCTTTAACACCTACTGAAGCAGAGTGTTTATATGCAGGTATTGTCATGGATACAAAGAATTTTATGTTCAAAACAGGCGTTAGAACTTTTGAAGTAGCTGCTTATTTAAAGAAATTTGGTATAGATGTTGCAGAAGTAAAGCAATTATTCCAAAATGATTTTGAAACATATATAGCAAAAGTAAATATTGTAAAAAATGCAGAAATTATCAAAGGAAAAATTGCTATTTCTACAAGTGAAGAAGAATATCATGATATGCCAATTATTGCTGCACAGGCTGCAGATGAATTATTATCGATATCAGGTGTGATTGCTTCATTTGTACTTTGCAAAGTAGATGATGTAATTATGATCTCTGGAAGATCGTTAGGAGATATTAATGTACAAGCGATACTTGAAACTATAGGTGGTGGCGGACATTTGACTTTTGCGGGTGCGCAAATTGTTGGAGTAACCATTACGGAAGCGAAAGAAAAGCTTTTAAAAAGTATTGATGAGTATTTTAAAAATGAATAAGATATAGGAAAGGAGTAAGGTAGATGAAAGTAGTATTAATTCAAGATGTTAAAAATGTGGGAAAGAAAAATCAAATTGTTGAAGTAAGTGAAGGATACGCAAGAAACTTCCTAATTCCTAAAAAACTTGCCAATATTGCAGATAATAAAAATGTTAATGAAGCAAATAGCAAAAATGAAGCTATGAAATATAAAAAACAAAAAGAGTTAGAAAAAGCACAAGAATTAAAGACAATTTTAGATAAAAGTTGTATTGAATTTAGACATAAAGTTGGTGAAGGAAGTAAACTTTTTGGAAGTATTACAGAAAAGGATATCGCTAGTCAATTAAAAGAAAAGTTAAATCTTACAGTAGATAAAAAGAAAATTACAATAAAAACTCCAATCAAAAATCTTGGAAGCTATGTTGTAGACATTAAATTATATGAAGGAGTTATAGCAAAATTAAAAATTGTTGTTGTTAGCTTATAGGAGTATAGTATGGAAAATGAAGTAATAAATAAGGTACAACCAAATGATACTATAGCAGAACAAGCAGTCTTAGGATCTATGTTGGTAGATAGTGAAGCAGTTATTACAGCAATAGAAATTTTAAGAGCAGAGGATTTTTATAGAGAAGATAATAGAGAAATTTATGCTGCTATGTCAGAGATCTATTCTATGGGAAAACATATAGATATGATTACTTTGACAGAGCAGTTAAAATTACGCAATTCTTTAGAAAGAGTTGGAGGAAGTGAGTATATTGCTACATTAATTGATAGTGTACCCACAACTTCTAATATTGAAAGCTACGTTAAAATTGTTGAAGAAAAATCTGTACTTCGTAAATTAATTAGGACTGCTAATGAAATATTAAAAGCGAGTTATTTACAGACAGAAGAAGTAGATAGCATAATAGAACAAACAGAAAAACAAGTATTTGATGTTTTGCAAAATAGAAATTCAAAAGGCTATTCTAGTATGAAAGAAATTCTAGTTACAGCTTTTGATATGATGGAGAAAATGTATCAAAATAAAAATAAAGTATCTGGTATAGAGTCTGGATTTATTGATTTAGATAATAAGATATCAGGGTTAAATCCATCTGATTTAATTATTGTAGCAGCAAGACCTGCTATGGGAAAATCTGCATTTGTGTTAAATATTGCAAGTTTTGTAGCTTTGCATATGAAGGTACCTGTTATGATATTTAGTCTTGAAATGTCAAAAGAACAAATGGTAACGAGAATTCTAAGTAGTGAGAGCGAAATTGATAGTATGAAATTAAGGAATGCAAATTTTGAATCAGAAGATTGGCTAAAATTAGGAGAAACAAGTGGAAAATTATCAGATATGCCATTATATATTGACGATACACCAGGACTTTCTGCTTCAGAGCTTAGAGCAAAATGTAGAAAAGCCAAATTAGAAAAAAATATAGGTTTAATTATTATTGATTATTTGCAGTTAATGGAATCTAAAAATAAAAATAATAGTTCTAGACAACAAGAAATCGCTGATATTAGCCGTTCTTTAAAAATCCTTGCAAAAGAGTTAAAAGTTCCAGTAATTGCATTATCACAGTTAAGCCGTGCTACAGAGTCAAGAGCAGATCATAGGCCAATGCTTGGAGATTTGCGTGAATCTGGAGCAATTGAACAAGACGCAGATATTGTACTTTTTTTACATAGGGAAGATTATTATGATCCAGAAACAGAAAAGAAGAATGTAGCAGAAGTTATTGTAGCTAAAAACAGAAATGGTGAAATTGGTACTGTAGAATTAGCTTGGCTTGGTCAGTATACAAAATTTGCAAATTTATATAAAGGACCAGAAGTATGAAAAATTTAAAAAATAATATAATTGAGTATATAGAAAATGAATTTGAAAAGAATATAATTAGTAATTCTTTAATAGAAAATAATGATAAATTAGTAGTGGCAGTTTCTGGCGGACCAGATTCAATGTGTTTGCTAGATTTATTATTTCGATTAAAGCCGCTATTTGAAAATAATTATCACATTTATTATGATTTGGTTGTAGCACATGTAAATCATATGATTAGAATAGAATCAGAAGATGAAAAGGTATATGTACAAAATTTTTGTGAAGAAAGAGAAATACCTTTTTATTATTTAAAAGAAAATGTACCTGCATTGTCTAAAAAATTAAAATTATCAGAAGAAACATGTGGTAGAAAAATACGTTATGATTTTTTTGATCAGGTGTTAAAGGATACAAATGCTCAAAAAATTGTAACAGCTCATAATGCCAATGATGATGTAGAAACTATTTTTCTAAATTTATTTAGAGGGTGTGGATTAAATGGTCTAACAGGAATGTCAGTACAGTATAAAAATATTATTAGACCTTTAATAACAGTTGAAAAAAAAGATATTATGCAGTATAATATAATGAAAAATCTAAACCCTTGTATTGATGTTACTAATTTTCAAGAAATCAATAGAAGAAATAAAATTAGAAATTCTTTAATACCTCAAATAGAAAAAGAATATAATTCTAATATCATTAATAGTATTTTAAGGATGAAGGAAGTATTAAGAGAAGATGAGGATTTCTTAAATCGTTATACCTATTCTCTTGTAGATGAGTGCATCTTAGAATATGATCATACGATTCAGTTTGATTTTTCTAAAATATTAAAGGAACATGTGAGTATTAAAAAACGTGCCATTCGTGAAATTATACGAAGAAAATGTTTTAATTTAGATGGAATATCTAATATACATATTCTTGATATTTTAGATTTATTGGAGCATAATATAAAGGGAAAGAAATATATAATAGGAAATAAATTTACAATTGAAATCATAAAAAAGAATATCGCTATTATATTTTAGTAAAGGGGAGAAAAGATGAAAAATTCAACTTTAAAAACTGTAATTTCATATTTAATTATAGTAGGTATTGCTTTATATGCAATCTCATTTTTAAGTAGCACAGCAACGCAAGAAATGTCTTATACAGAATTAATGCAAAAGATAGAAGAAAAACAGGTAGAAAGCATAGAATTGTATAGTGATAGATTAACAGCTGAGGCAAAATTAAAAGATGAGTCAAATGTTGTACGAATTGTTAAATTACCATCTGCCACGACATTTATAGAAACAATTCAACCGAAAGTGATAGCAGGAGAATTTGAATTAAAAGTTGCAAATGAAACAGTTTGGGAAACAATTGCACCTTTATTACCAAATTTAATATTACTAGGTGGTACTTTAATATTATTTATTTATATGATTAGAAAAACAACAGATGGAAATAGCAAAGCAATGAATTTTGGTAAAAACAGAGCGCAAATGATTGACAAGGACTCTAAAAAGAAGATTACTTTTGATAATGTAGCTGGTTTAAAAGAAGAAAAAGAAGAATTAGTAGAAGAAGTAGAATTTCTGAAAAATCCTAAAAAATACTTAGATATGGGAGCAAGAATCCCTAAAGGAATTCTTCTTGTAGGTGGACCTGGTACAGGAAAAACGTTACTTGCTAAAGCAGTTGCTGGTGAAGCAAACGTGCCATTTTTCTCAATTAGTGGTTCTGATTTCGTAGAAATGTTTGTAGGTGTTGGTGCTTCGCGTGTAAGAGATTTATTTGCAGAAGCCAAAGCAAATTCACCATGTATTATTTTTATTGATGAAATTGATGCCGTAGGACGCCATAGAGGTGCTGGCCTTGGTGGAGGACATGATGAAAGAGAACAAACTTTGAACCAATTATTGGTTGAAATGGATGGTTTTGCAACTCATGAAAGTATTATTGTTATGGCAGCTACTAATAGACCGGATATACTAGATCCAGCGCTACTTAGACCAGGAAGATTTGATAGACAAATTGTTGTACATTTACCAGATTTAAATGCAAGAGAAGAGATTTTAAAATTGCATGCAAAGAATAAACCTTTTATGAGGGGAATTGATTTCAAAGTAATTGCGAAAAATACAGCTGGATTTAGTGGTGCTGATTTAGAAAACATGATTAATGAATCTGCATTATTAGCTGCCAGAAAAGATAAGAAGACAATTACTTTAGAAGACGTAGAAGAAGCTATGGTAAAAGTTATGATGGGACCTGAAAAGAAGAGTAAGGCAATTAGTGATAAAGAGAAAAAATTAACTGCTTATCATGAAGCTGGTCATGCAGTGGTTTCAAGATTTTTACCAAATCATGATGGAATTCATCAAATTTCTATCATTCCAAGAGGCATGGCAGGCGGATATACAATGTATAAGCCAAATGAAGATAAAAGCTATGTTTCAAAATCAGAGATGAATGAGCAAATTGTTTCTTTATTAGGTGGTAGAGTAGCTGAAAAATTAGTATTAGATGATATTAGTACTGGTGCTTCTAATGATATTGAAAGAGCTACAAAAATTGCTAGAGAAATGATCATGAAATATGGTATGTCTGATAAACTTGGACCAATTAGTTTTGGATCTACACAAGAAGAAGTATTTCTAGGAAAAGAAATGACTACTTCAAGAAATTATAGTGAAAAAGTAGCTTATGAGATTGATGAAGAAGTAAAAGATATTATTACAAGAGCATATAACTATGCTGAAAGAATATTAAAAGATAACATTGACAAACTTCACAAGGTAGCACAACTTTTGATTGAAAAAGAGAAAATATCTGGTGAAGAATTTGATAGTATATTTGCTTAAATGTAAAAATAGTATAATCATAAAGATTATGCTATTTTTTATTATTAGAAATAAGGTTTTCCTTGACTTTCTCTATTTTTTATAATATAATAAAGAAACATTTTATTTTAGGATTCTAAATTATTGAATCCAAGTATTTTCAAGGAGGTAAATTATATGCAGTTAACAGAAATCAAGGTGGAGAATGGGAGTTTACAGGCCAAGGATTATTTTAAGTTGGCCGTATTGTGGATCTTATCTGGTGAGAACAAGCCGGTTATCCGGAAAATTAAGAGAGGAGAAGGCGAAAGTACTTTAAAAGATCCAGCGGTTCTCGATATGATCAAAAAAGCGGTTCCTGGCCAGAATTCCTTTTTAATGGATCTGGCAATAAGAACCAACGTTCATGAGGCCGTGATCAGCAGTAGAGAGCTTTCCTTAGAGGAAAAAGTGGAACAGATTGCATATAGTATCCAGAAATTTGTTGTTTTAGCTTAAAAAAGTTTATGGAGTCCAGCTTAACCAAGTTGGGCTCTTTTTTTGTAAAAAACAAATTGTAACTATTGATAAATAGGTTTATTTGTGCTATAATATTAGTGCTTATGTTAAGTAATGAGTATAAGCAAGTGATTTTATCACAATATCACACACGAAAGGAGTTTACGCTTCTTCCTATATGGATATAGTAAATGTAGATAGTCGTGGAGGAAAAAAAGAAGGAGGAATTTTAAATGGCAATTATACCAATGAAATCATTACTAGAAGCTGGTGTACACTTTGGTCACCAAACAAAAAGATGGGATCCTAGAATGGCTCCATATATTTTTACTGCAAGAAATGGAATTTATATTTTAGACTTGCAAAAAACTTTAAAAAAGGTACAAGAAGCATATAACTTAACAAAAAGAGTTGTTGCAGATGGTGGTATCATTTTATTTGTTGGAACAAAAAAACAAATTCAAGATGTTATGAAACAAGAAGCAGAAAGATGTGGAATGTACTACATTAATAGCAGATGGTTAGGTGGAACATTAACTAATTTTTCTACTATTAAGAAAAGAATTGCTAGACTTGTAGAACTTGAAAAAATGGAACAAGATGGCACATTTGATGTATTACCTAAAAAAGAAGTAATCAAATTAAGAAAAGAAATGGAAATCTTAAATACAAATCTTGGTGGTATTAAGAATATGGAAAAACTTCCATCACTTATCTTTTTAGCAGATTCTAAAAAAGAATATATCTGTACAAAAGAAGCTAGAAAATTAAATATTCCTACAATCGGACTTATTGATTCTAACTGTAATCCTGAAGATGTAGATTATGTAATTCCAGGAAATGATGATGCAGTAAGATCAGTAGGATTAATAGTTTCTAAAATTGCAGATGCTGTTATTGAAGCTAAAGAAGGTAACTTAAGTGAAGCTGTAGATGATGAAGAAATCGAAACAATGGAAGAATTAGTAAAAAAAGAAGGCGTAGAAAAAATTGAAAGAAAGCCTAGACAAAATAATAAAAAAACTGCTTATGTAAAAAAAGAAAAAACTGAGCAAAGTAAATAATGGGGGTGCGTAATTATGGCAGTGACTGCTGAGCAAGTAAAAGAATTAAGAGAAAGAACTGGTGCAGGAATTTTAGACTGCAAAAAAATGTTAGTAGAAGCTGACGGAAATATGGATAAGGCAATTGAACTTTTAAAAGAAAAGGGAATTGCAAAAGCTGCAAAAAAAGCAGATAGAATTGCTTCTGAGGGTGTTATAGAAGTATATAATCATAGTAATAAATATGGATCTATGGTAGAAATTAATTCTGAAACAGACTTTGTTGCAAATAATGAAGAATTCAAAGCATTTGCTAAAGATGTAGCAATGCAAATTGTAGCTTCTAATCCTAAATATGTAAAACGTGAAGATGTACCAGCTAGTGAAATTGAGAAAGAAAAAGAGTATCTAAAAACACAAGCTATGAATGAAGGAAAACCAGAAGCAATTGCTGAAAAAATTGTAGAAGGTAGACTAAATAAATTTTATTCTGAAATTTGCTTATTAGACCAACCTTTCTTCAAAGATCCTGACAAAACAATCGGACAAATATTAACAGATTTAATTGCAAAAATTGGAGAAAATATTGTAGTTAGAAGATTTGTTAGATTTGAAAGAGGAGAAGGAATCGAGAAAAAAGAAGAAAACTTTGCTGAAGAAGTTATGAAACAAATTAACGGAAAATAAAGATTATAAAGTATAGTGGATATCCATTATACTTTATTTTTTTAAAATTTAAAATATCTGAAAAAAATATTTACAAATACCTACTTTAAAGATATAATGATTAATATAATAAAATAAATAAATTTTAGAATGAGAGGAAAGTTATGGATTATCAATATAAAAGAATTTTAGTAAAATTAAGTGGAGAAGCAATTGGTGGTAAAGATGGAAGAGGAATTGATAAAGAAAAATTAGAAAAAGTAGTAAATCAATTGGTAGAACTTTCAAAAGAAGGAATTGAAATAGCCGTTGTTATAGGAGCAGGAAATTTCTGGCGTGGCCGTTATGGCGCAGAATATATGGAAAGAACGACTGCAGATTATATGGGAATGTTAGCGACTACTTTAAATGCACTCGCTTTGCAAGAAATGCTAGAAAGAAAGGAAATCCCTACAAGAGTAATGACCGCTATTGAAATGAAACAGGTAGCAGAACCTTATATTAGAAGAAAAGCAATGAGACATTTAGAAAAAGGAAGAATTGTTATATTTGCTTGTGGTACTGGAAATCCTTATTTTACAACCGATTCAGCAGCAGCTTTAAGAGCAGTCGAAATAGAAGCAGAAGTTATTTTACTGGCTAAAAATGTAGATGGAGTTTATGATAAAGATCCAGTAAAATTCGAAGACGCTAAAAAATATGATAAAATATCTTATATGCAAGCAATTTCTGAAAAATTAGCGGTGATGGATACAACTGCTTTAACACTTTGTATGGAAAATAAAATTCCTATTTTAGTGTTTGCTTTAAATGAAAAAGAATCTATTAAAAGATCTACTATGGGTGAGAAAATAGGAACAATAGTAGAATAAGGAGGAAATTATGGAATACGATACAAAAGATGAAGTGATGTTTGTTATTAAACCAAAATTTAATTTATTATATGAATTGGTTATGCCAACGGGTAGAAAAATCAAGAATTCGCTATTTATGATTATTGCAATGGTTGTTTTTTATATCATGCTTTTGGTATTAAAAAATTATGTGAGTTTTAATTCTGTGATGATCGGAAATTTAGACATATTTACAATTCTTAATTTAATATTTGCAGTTGGAATATTGGCTTTTTCGATTAAAGCAGTAGGCCATATGGCATTTCAAATTATGCAGTATAATAACTTAAGTTATACTTTTTGCAAGGATCATATGATATATGAAGATAATTTTTTAAATCAACATAGAAAAACAATCGAGTATAACAATATCAAGGAGGTAGAAATTCGTAGAACCGTTTTTGATCGAATTTTAGGATATGGGGTTATTATTATTTATACAAATGCCGAAAACTCTAATAATGGTATGGTAATCTATAGTATCAAGAATCCTCAACAATGGTATGATAAAATTCAAGCATTATTAAAAAATAAAAAGGATATAGGTCAGCAGAAAATGCAAGAAAAAGTATCAGAGCAGATCAGTAGTATAGAGAATATGCAAAAGGAAGAAAAAAAGATAGAACCTATAGATAAAGAGGCAGTAGAAGAAATCAGTGAGATTGTTAATTTTTCAGAAGAAGATGAGAAAAAGTTTGAAGAGAGTTTAAAAGAAATTAATGATGATTAGAGTTGCTATTTTAGCAACTTTTTTTCTATGGTGGATATGTGAAAAATATTGACTATAGTATTTAAAAATAGTATAATTACAAGTATTACGGGAGGAATGAAAATGAAGAAGAAAAATGTTATAAAAATTGCATTATATGTAGTAGTTGTAGCTGTTCTTTCTTATCTTGCTATATTTGGTTTCTCAATTAATGGAAATACCATTATAAAGGGAGCTAGAGCAATTAATACACGGACTAGATATTAGTGGTGGTGTTACAATTGTTTATCAAGCAGAACCAGAAGAAGGGCAAGAGATAACACAGGAAGATTTGCAAAAATCAGAAGCGGTTATTAGAAATCGTTTAGAAGTTAAAAATATATTTGATTATATTATTCGTTCAGACGTTAATACAAGAGAAATAACTGTAGAAATTCCAGTGGATACTTCTGATGAGACAAAAGATCCGTTAGAAGCAGTAGAAGGATTAGACAAAACTGCAAAAGTGGAATTTAGAGATCCAGATTCTAATGTTTTATTATCTGGCGATGATATTGAATCTGCAAAATATAGTGAAACACCAACAGATTCTTCACAAATTAGATCTCCACATGTAGAACTTACTTTTACAGAAGAGGGAGCACAGAAATTTTCAGAAGCAACTGCTAATTTAATAGGAAAAACTATCTCTATTTATTTAGATGATACATGTATTACATCTCCAGTGGTTAATCAGCAAATCACTTCCAATAATGCTATTATTACCATGGGAGAAGGTACCTATGATGAAAAGAAAGCACAGGCCGAAGAATATGCAATGTTAATTGCTTCTGGTACATTACCTTTTAACTTAAATGTTGTTAGTAAGGAATATATTGGACCATATATTGGGCAACAAGCATTAGAAATTAGTATTAAAGCAGGTATAGTAGCTTTTGTTATTATTGCACTATTAATGATTGTCGTATATAGAATACCAGGATTTGTTTCAACGATATCACTTGTAGCCTATGTAGCACTTTTAATATTAATACTTGCTAATACAGGGATTAGTTTGACTTTACCAGGTATTGCTGGTTTAATTCTTTCAATTGGTATGGCAGTAGACGCAAATGTTATTATATTTGAAAGATTAAAAGAAGAACTAAGACAAAAAATGGGGTATAAGAAAGCGTTTGAAAGAAGCTTTAAAAATGCAATGTCAGCTATTATTGACGGAAATATTACTACTTTTACAGTAGCTATTTTGTTATATATAATAGGAATTGGTCCTATTAAGGGCTTTGGAATTGTACTTGCGTTAGGTGTTGTTTTAAGCTTAATAACTGCGGTAGTATTTTCAAAGTATTTATTAAAAGAATGGATGCCTTTGGTAGATAAAAGTACCTTCTTATTTGGATTAAAAAAGGAGGTTAAGGACAATGGATAAGAAAAAGAAGTTTGACTTTATAAAATATAGATATGTAGCATTTGCCATTTCTTTACTTTTAATCATATCAGGTATTGCTTATGGACTTATAACAGGTTATGAATTTGATATTGATTTTAAAGGTGGAACAACGATAAAAGCTGAATTAAAAGAAGAATTTGACAATCATGAACTTCAAACATTAGTTACAGATATTACAGGAAGCTCTGTTTTAATCCAAAAAACTTCTGGTGGAGATAATTCTGTAACAATCACAACAGAACCAATCACACAAGAAGTTGCAGATCAAATTGTAGAAACTTTAAAACAAAGATATGTGAATATGGAAGAGCCATCTGTAAGAAATGTACAGGCATCTTATGGTGAAGAATTATTAAATTCTGCAGTAGTAGCCTTAGTAGTAGCAATATTAATTATGCTTGCCTATATTTTTATTAGATTTAAGATATTAGGATTTACTTCTGCATTAACTGCTATTATTAGTTTAATTCATGATGCATTATTTGTAATTGCAATTTATGGAGTGATCAAATTTCCAATCAATTCTACTTTTATAGCAGTTATTTTAACTATTATTGGTTATTCTATTAATAATACCATTGTTATTTATGATAGAATTCGTGAGAACAAAAAAATTGTTTCTAAATCAAAAGAGTTTGATACAGTAATTAATGATAGTATTTCTCAGACAATGAATAGAACTATTTTCACTTCTTTAACTACTTTTATTGCAGTATTTGTTGTATTTATTTTTGCGGTTGTATATGATCAACAAGTATTAAAAGAATTTTCTTTACCACTTATGATTGGACTTTTAGTAGGTACTTATTCATCTGTATTTATAGCTGCACCATTGTGGTATACGATTGACAATTTGGTATCTAAGATTTTTAAAAGCAAAAAATCTAAAAAGAAAAAATAGGAAGGGAAAATATGGAAATTGTATCCTTTATAATAGCTATTAGTGCATTAGCCATATCTTTTATTCCTGTAATAGGATTATTTGGAATTATAGTAGCACTAGTTTCTTTTATCCTTGGAATTGTATCATTAGCAACAATGAAATCAAGAGGTAAGACAAAGAAAATCCTTCCTATTACAAGCATTTTATTATCTATCATAAGTACAATATTATCAATCGTAATGTTTGTAGTATATATTTTTTCTGGAACGATTGCAATTAATGATTTTCTAAACGAACATTCTTATCTTTTAGATAATCTAGGAGAGCAATTAGAAGAAGATATCAATAAATATTTAGAGCAAAGCTTAGATATTTCAAAGTATAAGGAGTATGAAATTGGTGATAGAATTACACTAGGTGAAGAATATATTTTAGTAGTTAAAGATGTAACAATATCACAAGGAAATGAGACGTTTAAACCTTCAGATGATCAACATGAATTTTTACTGGTTAATATTGATATTACCAATATTGATGATGAATCGCATTATGTAAATAAGTATGATTTTTGGATAAAAAATAATCATGATTCTAGAATAGCAGTTTATGATATCAGTCATAAATTGGCAACATTTGAAAGTAAAAATTTAAATACAGCAGAAAATATAACAGGAATTATTTGCTTTGAAAAAGAGAAAAATAGTGATAATTATTATTTAACCTTTGATCATTACAAAATAAAGGTAAATTTAGATTTATAAATAGAAAGTGGATGAAAGACTCCACTTTTTATTGACTTTTTTTTAGAATTTGGGTAGTATTAATAGTAGAGAGAAGGTTAAGTTATGGATGATAAAAAGAAAAAAGAAAAAATTATTTGCTTAAGTATAATCATAGTGTTAATTGTATTTTTGGTTGTATTAGGGATTATTTTTTTGTTTCAACCAGACAAAGAATTGAGACAGTACATGAAATTAATAGAAGTTCATGATGGAACGTATACATATGTAGACATAAATGGAAAGATAAGGACTTATGATGGCTATTCTAATATGAGTGATTTTTATTATGATACCGCTTGTGTTAGTAGAAAAAATGCTGAAAATGAATTTTTTTCAGAGGACGCTTTGATAACTAAAAATGAAAAAATCATTGTAGATTATAATGTGTATGATTCTATTAGTCAGATTGTTAATGGAAAATATTATAAAGTAGAGAAAGATGGAAAAGCAGGTGTAACAAATTATAAAGGAGAGGTAATTGTACCTTTAAATTATGATTATGTTATGATTTCTACTAATTCAGAGGAAAATGAATATATATTTTTAGGTTTACTAGAAGAGTTACAAAGCTATGATTATATAAACGAAAATGGTAAGGTATTTTTTAATTCTTCTTATACTTCTTCACTTGGAAATATTACCTATTGTCATGATTTCAATTCAGAGGATCATACAGTAGTTCAAATTAGTTTGGAAGAAAGTGAAAAATATTTTGATCTAGTAACAGGGGAAGAACTTTTTGTAAGTGAAGAGAATGTAGATTTTGATTATCATATTCAAATAAAAGAAAATAGTGTCGTTATTTATAATAAAGATATGAGCATTAAGCAAGAATTAGACACAAGTAATTGTTATAGTGTATCAAGAAAAGTATATTTTGATGAGTATATTGTATTGGAAGAAAAGTTTTTAGCAGATGGAAAAAGAGGAAATAAGTATATTGTTTATGATAGTAACTATGAAGAAATTTATCAAACTGAAAATCCTTTAACTCTTTTAAAAAATAGTCAAGATCAGATATATTTTGTAACTAAACAACAAGAGAATATTCAAATAGAAAGTAAAAATGGTAAAGTAATTAAAATACCAAATTATGAATTAATAGATCAGAGACAATCAGACTTTTTGGTAGTAAAGAGGCTAGATAATGAGTTATATGATATTTATGATCTTAAAGGAAATCTTGTTTTAGAAAATATCTATACATATCATTATGAAAATAACCTTTTAAGTGTTACAAAACAATCAGAAGAAGAGGTTTTGCTAGAGAGTATTTTACTTGAAAATAAGCAAGAAATATTAATCAATGATACAGATACAGTATTGGTTACCAAGGAACATATTATCATAGAAAATGCTCCTTCTAACAGTATCAAAATATTAGATCAAAAAGGTAAAGTAATAGTAGAGGCAATCGAAGGAAATAAAGATTGGTATAATGATGAATATATTGCAGTTATCACAAATGAAAATTATCAAATTTATGAAATTAAAACTGGAAAAATAGCATTTGAATTTTCAAAAGAAGATTTTGTTCAAAATGATACAACAATGCAATTTGTAGAGTTAAAGAGTGGATATTATCGCTATAACGGAGAGTTAATATTTAAGAGTAAGACTAGTAATGACTAGTCTTTTTCACATTTTTTAAACTTTTTCATACTATATCATAGTAGCAATTGCTACTTAGGAGGTATTATGAAAATATTTAAAAAGTGTATGATTATATTTTCTACTATATTTTTTATGAATCTATTTTCTTCTTTATATGCTTTTGGACCTTCTAGTTCGGTGATATATGATGGAATAGATGTTAGTGAATTTCAGGGAGATATTAATTTTTCTGAAGTAAAAAATGCAGGAATTGAAGTAGTCTATATACGTTCTAGCTATGGAACAAATGTCGACCCTTATTTTCAAACTAACTATGAAAATGCTAAGGAAAACGGTTTAAAAGTTGGATTCTACCATTATGTAGAGGCTACCAATGTACAAGAGGCTATCATAGAGGCAGACTTTTGGGCTTCTGTTATCAAAGATACAGAACCAGATTGTAAACTAGCAATGGATTTTGAATATTTTGGAGATTTAAATAAGTACGAAATTAATCAAATAGCGACTACTTTTTTAGAAAGAACAGAGCAAGCTAGTGGCAGAGAAATGATTATTTATAGTGACGCATATAATGCAATTGCAGTTTTTGATAGTACGTTAATTAAATATCCGATTTGGGTAGCAGATTATGGAGTAGATGAACCTGAATCTAATGGTAAATGGCAGACTTGGGTTGGTTTTCAATATTCCGATACAGGTAGCATACCAGGTATTAATGGAAATGTAGATTTAGATAAGTTTACAGATGGAATTTTCTTAAGTGGAAATTCGGGAGGAGAAAATGGAGGTAATCCAGAACCAGAAACGATTACCTATGTAGTAGAGTCAGGTGATACACTAACAAGTATTGCAGCAAGATATGGCACTACAGTAGATGAGTTAGTAGCGCTAAATAATATACAAAATCCCAACTTAATTTATGTAGGACAGGTATTAAGAATTAAGGGAGAAGCAAGTAGTACTGGAAACACAATATATTATGTGATTAAGCTAGGTGATACACTAACAAGTATTGCAGCCAGGTATGGAACTACAGTAAATGAACTTGTAAGAATCAATCATATAGCAAATCCAAACTTGATTTATGCGGGTGAAACGATAAAAATTAATACAACTATAAATAGTGTGTATTATTTAATTAAGTATGGTGATACGCTAACAAGCATTGCAGCCAGGTATGGAACTACAGTAAATGAGCTTGTAAGAATCAATCATATAGCAAATCCAGATTTAATTTATGCAGGTGAAACAATTAAAATATTTTAACAGAAAAGGAAAATGTCAAAAGTGCATTTTCCTTTTTCAATTTATATTGATCAAATTTGGTTTATGTGTTATGCTAATATTGATAAAATAAATCGTGATAGAAAGGAGGATAAAGTGTAAAAATAAATTGTATTAAGAAAACTGTTATAAATATTTAAGGAGAGGTTGAAAATGAAAGAATATTTTGGATATAAAGATAAAGTTTGTGTTGTAACAGGGGCTTCGAGTGGAATGGGAAAAGCAACTGTAAATACACTTGTGGATTTAGGTGCAAAAGTTTATGCGTTAGATATGAATCCTTGTGAAGTAGAGGGGATTACAGAGTATATAAAATGTAATTTGGCAAATAAAGAGGAAATTGATAAGGCTTTTGAAAAAATACCAGAGCAAATCGATTCTTTTTTTGGAGTAGCAGGGCTTTCTGGCTCAAAAACAGATTATAGAACAACGTTTGATTGTAACTATACTGCTAATATGTATATGACTCTTAATTATTTAAAAAAGAGAATGCCTAAAGGAAGTGCCATTGTATTTTGTACTTCTACTGCAGGATTAGAGTGGAAAAGATTTAAAAAAGAGCAAAATAAAGTGGTACATGCAAAAACATGGGAAGAGGTACAAGAAGCTACAAAAAAATTAGCTAATTCTGCTCCTGCTACATTTGCATATATGTATTCTAAAAGATGTCTTTCACAATTTGCATGTGAACAAGCAGTTGAATTTGCAAAATTTGGTATTCGTGTAAATAATGTATTGCCAGCTTCAACAGATACTGGAATGAAACAAGAATTTCAAGATATGGTAGGAAGTGAAGAAGGATTAATAGAGCAAGCAGGACTTGCAGGTAGACTTGCAACATCAGAAGAAATGGCATATCCTATGGTATTTTTAAATTCTAATATGGCATCTTTTATTTCTGGCTTGGATATGGTAGTTGATTATACAGATACCTGTTTAAAAGTATTAAAATTAAAAAAGAATATTGAAGCGATATCTGCTACGAATCCAATTATTTGTGCTATGGCTAAGAAGATGATGTCTAAAAATTCTAAAGTGAAAGCTTTAAATTCAGGAGAAGAAAACAAATAGAAAAGCGAAAAACACTACTAAAATAGTAGTGTTTTTCTAGCTAGTGCGACAGGCATGTCATTTAGCTAATCGGTGAAAGTCCGTAGTGGAGGTAGATATCGCCAACCACCTAGAGAAG
>CALXBS010000021.1 GCA_944386605.1 uncultured Clostridia bacterium
TTATTTTTATGTATATGAAAAAATGAGCGAAAAAATTTTTTTCACTCATTTTTCTTTGGGACTTTTTTTACAGCCCCATATTTCTTTTTCTTTTTATACAAGATATTTACTTTTCGATTAAACATCTTGGTGCTTTTGGTTGATGGAATACAAAAATTATACAGCTATTAGTAGATGATTTTGCATACATTTCAACAACTTTCTTTAGTAATTTTTTCAATCTCTTTCACCTCTTTTTCTTTAATAATTAGTCACTATATACATATGTGTTTATAAACGCTATTAAATAAACAAATCATTAAATTTATATATAATGACTTTATATTAAAAACAGCTGCTTTTAATCACTTATTATAAAATTCTTTGAATTCATCTGATTCAAAGCTATATTTACATCTAAATAATTTATATATCGGCTTAGTAGCTAATATTCCTATCAGAAATACTGTTAGCAAAACAATTTTCTGTATATAAATATCTGAAACAACTACTAAATTAAAGATCAATATAATACATAAAGAAATAAAAGCACATATCTTTAGTAAATTTCTTCTTGATTTTTTTAATATTGGAATCTCCTCTGTATCTGCTGGCGCAATTTTTATAATAATATATAACGAAACTAAAAATACAATCGCACTCAAAATATAAATCATATTTTTATCAATGGTTATATATTTAGCTATATATACCGGTACTATAAAATAGGCTAGCGTTGATATCAGGCACAATAAATTTGTTCTTGCATGAGCACCTCCAACAAATCCTTTATAAAGTAAAGTAATTGCTAAAATCACTCCTACATATTCCAAAATATTTAAAAAATAAGAAGTTAAAAATATGATGATATACTTAGGTATATCTTCTATTATTCTAGTGATTCCAAATAGCATGACTTCTCGCTGATCTCCTTCGATTTTCTCGTTTCTATACAGCAAATTATCTAAAATGTAATTACTCATTTTATCAATCACTATTTCCACCACCTGATTATATTATAAAGCACAAAACGGCAAATTTTACCAAATATACTCGAAAAAAAGTTATATTAAACTATTTTTTATTTTTTTCTACTTCTTTTTAAATTTCATTATTTTCACAAATATTTAGAAATTGTAACATTTTGCGCTAAAATTCATAATATATCAAAAAAGGAGGAGATCATATGGAAAATAAAAATAGCTTAAAGATAGGCGATCGATTTCCATTATTTAATGCTCAAACTACACTTGGAAATATAAAATTAAGTGATTATATTGGCAAATGGGTAATTTTAATCACCTGCCCAGAAGAATTTTCCCCTGTTTCTACATCAGAACTTCTTGCCTTGTCACAAAAACAAGAAGAATTAAGAAGTAAGAATATTGAAATTTTAATTTTATCTCAAGGTAACAATTCTTCTAACTTAGCATGGCTTCAAAATATGTATCATATCTCTGGAAATCTATTATCTTTTCCAATTATATCGGATTGCAAAAATAACTTATCTGCAAGATGGAATCTTAAAAATAACGAAATGATAGAACATTCCATTTTTATATTAGATACCAAACAAAATATTCGTGCTATTACAAATTATCCGCAAAATATAGGATATGATATCTCAGAAATAATTAGAGTAATTACCGCTATGCAAGTTACAGATACTGGAAACAATTCAACACTTGCTAACTGGAAACCTAATATGCCATTATCAGCCAATAGTCCAAGAAGTTATTATGATTTATTAGAGCGATTAGAAGAAAATCCTCTATATCAAAATCATTATGCTATAAAGGGGATGATATTATGAATGATTCATGTAATAATTTTCTAAGTAATTTATTTTGTGGAGATAACAAATGTTTTATCATAATAGCAATTATTCTTATTTTATTTTTCTGTCAAAATAAAAACGCTTAATACATAAAAAAATAGAGGGTATCAAATAAAATTGATATCCTCTTATTACTTTACTTAGCCTTTTAATATATTTTTTAGAACAACGGTTTTGATCTTTGACATTTCTTCTAAAGTAGCAGAAACACCTTCATTACCAATACCACTTTGTTTCCATCCACCAAATGGCATTTCAACACTTCTCCAGAAGCTTGCTCCATTAATCACAACAGCTCCACATTCTAATCTCTCACCGATACGCATAGCTCTTGAGAAGTTTCTAGAAAATACACATCCACACAAACCAAATGGTGATTGGTTTGCAATTGCAATTGCTTCCTCTGGAGTATCAAACCCTATAACAGAAACAACAGGTCCAAAAATTTCCATATCCTTTGCAACAGGCATATCTTTTGTTACATCATTTAAAATTGTTGGTGTATAAAAAGCACCTGTTCTTTGTCCACCGCATACGATTTTAGCGCCAAGTGAAACCATTTCATTTACTTGATCTTCTACTCTTTTAGCAGCAGCTACATTAATTAAACAACCCATATCTGTACTTTCTTCAGAAGGTTGACCAATTTTAATCTTAGAAATTCTATCCTTCATTTTTTGTACAAATTGTTCTTTAATTGCATTATGTATTAAAAATCTTTTACTTGCACAACAAACTTGACCAGCATTGTACATTCTACCCCATACAGTTTCCTCTACAGCAAGATCTACATCTCCATCATCTAATAGGATAAATGCATCATTTCCACCCAACTCTAAAGAAACATGTGTTAAATTCTTAGAAGCAGTACCCATTGTTTGAATACCAGCTGCAGTACTTCCAGTTAAAGAAACTAGATCTACACCAGGATGTCCTGCAAGAGCTTGACCTGCTACTGGACCATCACCAGTAATACCTTGAATAACACCTGCTGGAACACCAGCTTCCATTAAAATATCACATAAAGTAAGCACTGTTAATGGATTGTAATTGGAAGGTTTTACAATAACCGCATTTCCCATAATTAAAGCAGATGGAACTTTTTGTCCAAACAAATCAATTGGGAAATTAAAAGGAATAATAGCACCTACAACTCCAAGAGGAACTCTCTCTGTATATTGAATTGTTTTCTCAGAACCAGGTTCTGCACTACCTGGCATATTAATACCATATAAATGTTTGGCTCTTTCTACATATCCCATTGTAAGAGTTCTTACATTTCCCATTTCAGCCATTGCCTCTTTAATTGGTTTACCTGTTTCATCTGATAACATTTTAGCAAGAGTTTCTTTTCTACTTTCCACAATTTCCACATATTTTTCTAGAATTCTACCTCTTTCATGCATAGGCATTTTAGCCCATCCTTTTTGAGCAACTCTAGCAGCTTTTACTGCTTTATCCACATCTTCAGCAGTAGAATTTGGTACTGTATCTATGTATTCACCAGTAGCTGGGTTAACAAGCTCAATAATAGCACCATTAACTGCGTCAACATGTTCTCCATTAATTAAATTCTTCATATTCTACCTCCAATTATTCTTTGGAAAATCCTGTAAATGATAACATCAAACCTCCACATGTATTTAATCCATCATCTTCATGTCCATATTCTCCAAAAGTAAATACAGTCATAAATGGAGTATCACCTACAATTGATTTTAAGTTTTCATATACTTCATTAATTCTATCACCAATTCCAGCTCTACGTCCTCCACAGTGAACAAATAAATAACCTGCTGGAACTGCGTCTAATCTTGTATTTAATTCATATAATGTTGGTTTAACAGACTCAATTAACTCATCTACACTAGCACTCATTTGTATAACTGCTGTTTTTTCACTTAATTTATTACCAACATTCATTGAATAATCATCATTACCATTCATAGGATGACGAATAGCAATCAAATCACCAAGTCTATCCTTTACACCTAATGGAGCAGTAATTGTTGCAGATAAAAGATTTCCACCTTTTAAATCCTCTACATTTTGATTAGTCCATTCTGCATATTTTTTCATAGCTGGAACTCCATCAATTTCTACTAATTGACGATCTCCATTTACTTTTGTTATAATTCCTACATTATCAGTCTCTTTATATGCACCAGTAAATACATTTTCTATCTTTTTATCTGTATAAAAAAAGGCAACTACTACACCATCAGAAAATACTTTATCACTAGAGAACAAACTCCATTTTCCTTCAATTGTATTATCTGCACAACTACCACCAAAGAATGGAACTCTACCAATTACTTCTTGAATTCCTTTTAAATAAAATTCTTCTTCGGCTGGTGAAGCTGACATATAAAAATAATCTGGTGCAAAATCCATACCGGCATTTTGTAAAGCTTCCATTGCAACTCTTCTACCAGTTTCACGAGGATCCTCTCCTCTTTCAGAAGCTGCAGTACCAATCACTAAATCTTCATCACTAAAAGCCATTACTCCGGAAAAACCATGGTCACTTGTAATATAACCATCATTTGTAATAATACCTGTAAAAGAAGTACATCCAATAACAGGAACCCCTGGTAAAACTGCTTTTACTCCTTTTACTACTTCTTTTTGATTATAATCAACACTACTATACACCAATGCAAGTTTTGTATCAGTTAAACCTCTACGTGCCATTTGTGCTGATGTTGTTCCTGAAATAAATGAATCAGGATCCGTACTATAACCAACATTTGTTTTTAACATATAACCCACCTCAACTTAAAAATCATACTGTAAAAACAGTACATATATATTTAATTTTATCTTAAATTAAAAATTTAAACAATAGACTTTTGGAAACTTTCACAAAATTGGCACAAAAAAAGACATTAAATAAAAAAATTTAACGTCTATTGATCATAATCCTCTAAAAAACTTGTATATTTTTTATTTCTTTTCCAGCCTAATAATGCATCTAAATTTGCATTTGACATGCTATGAAAAATACTAGCATCTACATACTTGCTCTTTTTTCGAAACTCCTTGATTAGCTTTTTAATCTCTAATCTTTTAGAATCTGTTTCTGCCTTTTTTTGCGCATAAGCACAAGCACAATCTAAAAATTCTAATTGATTTTTATTCTTCCAAGCAATAATATCTTCTTCTTTTATATAATACATAGGACGAATTAATTCAATACGAAAATGTTCACTATGTAGTTTTGGTAACATGGTCTTAATTTCTCCACCATAAAAAATACTTAAAAGTAACGTTTCAATAGCGTCATCATAATGGTGTCCCAAAGCAATTTTATTACACTTTAACTCTTCGGCCATACCATACAAGACCCCTCTTCGCATTTTTGCACAAAGATAACAAGGGGAATCTTCTAAAGTATGTTCAATTGCTTTAAAAATATCACTTTGCATAATTGTAATAGGAATATGTAGCAACTTGGCATTTCTTTTAATTAATTCTAAATTTTCTTTAGTATATCCAGGATCCATCACTAAGAACACTACATCAAATTTCTTATCCCCATGCTTTTGAAATTCTTGAAAGCATTTTGCCATCAGCATAGAATCCTTTCCTCCCGAAATACATACTGCAATTCTATCTCCATCTTGAATTAACTGAAAATCCTCAATTGATTTTCTAAATTTTTTATAAATCCTTTTTCGATAAGTGGTAATAATTCCTTTTTCTATTTCTTCATATTTTTCCATAAAATTCACTTTATTATTATACCAAATAAAATCTATTTTAGCAAATACACCAAAAAAAGATAGCCAAGTTTATTTCACCTTAACTATCTTTTCAGATTTACACTTCTATACTTACAGGTAAATACTCAATCTTGTGATGGTAATAACACATGTTAGAAGTACTCGTAAACATTTTCTCCATCAGATTCTCTTCGGTAAAAATCGGATTTTCCAATGCAATCTTCTCACAATGAGATACAATAATGTAAACGTGACCGGCTCCCATTTTCTTTAAGTTACGTGCACAAAGCATTAATGTCTTTCCAGAAGAGCAAATATCATCTATAATAATACACTTACTCCCCTCAGAAATTTCTCCATTAGATTTTTCAAAACTTTCAATGGTGCTTGTTTCCTCATCACGTTTCTTAGAAAAATAGCATACTCTTTTTCCAAGATCACATCCCTCATATTTTTTTGCCGCACCCTTATCCGGAAAAACAATAGAATCTTTCTTCTCATCAAAGCCAATTTTTTCCTTAACTATGGGTAACCATTGTAATATTGGATAGATAGCAACTGCATTGTTTAACAGTTTTAAAGTCACATCTGAATGTGGATCAATCACAATTACTCTTCTAAATTGGAGCCAATTGATATATCGACATACCATCTTTAAAGTAAAAACATCACTTGCACATTTTCTGTCCATTCTCTGATACGGCATCACTCTAAAGATAAGTTCTACAGGTCTGCAAAGAGTATCTAATTCAAATTTTACAAACATAAGAACCATCAAATCGTGATTTACGTTATATCCTTCTACTGCCGTCTCATAAAGTAATTCTATCGTATTGATCCCGTCTTTTGCATAACTAGCAATATTTCCGATCTTGCTTTCACTATTGGAAAATTGCTTTACTAGTAACACCTTACCATTCACTTTAATCATTTTTTCTCCTCCATTTTATATTAATACCAATGTCTCATATAGCTCCAAAAGAATTATATCACCAATATTTACAAAAAACAAGAAAAAAATCGGTAAAAACCGATTATTCTTTATTTTTAAATTTCCAAGTTATTTTTCTAAAAAAAGTATTTAATTTATCAGCCATTGTTTCCTCTTCTGGAACTACCATTAGCATTTTTTCAATCATCTTATTTTCCTCTTTATCTGCCTTGGTTCCTTTAAAATTCATAAACTCTTGTTTCCAAGTGTAAAAATTGCTATTATTAATTCCACTTTCAAGTTCAAATATTCTTTGTGAAATTTCCATCATCTTATCACAATCAATCGGATCACCATTTCTAAATTTATGAAAAACATCTCTATACAACAAATATTTGCTTTTGATATAATCTAGCTCTTCCTCTGTTAAAACATCTTGATGAGAATTTAATTCCTCTTCTAAGGTATCTACGACTCTCCCTGCTCTACTAATTGTTTCTATTTTTGATAAGATATCTTGCTGAAGCTCTAGATCCTCCATATTTGGTTCACTTTCTATTGTATTTAAAATATCTTTTATTTCCATTATATCCCCCTGTTATTTAAAAATAATCTATTTTGTTAATATTATATAACATATTCTCTTATTTTACAATAACAAGATAGAATTTCTAATTTTTATATGAAATACATCCTTCATAAATACTAGTAGCAGGACCTGTCATGTATATATTATCTTCCTCTACATTAAAACTAATATTTAAAACACCGCCTTTTAAAATAACATCTACATTGGGATTGGTAAAATTTCTTTTATAAGCCATAATGGCAGAAGCGCAAGCACCTGTACCACATGCAAGTGTTTCTCCTACACCACGCTCATAAGTTCTAACTTTTATCGTACTCTTATCCACAATTTCCACAAATTCTACATTGGTTTTATTTGGAAAATGGGAATCATTTTCTATTCTTTTTCCATATTTTTCAATTTCTAAATTATCCACATTTTTCACAAAAACAACTGCATGAGGATTTCCCATAGAAACACAATTTAATTCCACTTTATGTCCTTCTATATCGATACAAAAAGGATTACAATCACTATATAGTGATATCTTTTCAAGATCTAATACCGGTTTTCCCATATTAACTGTAACAGAAATCACATAACCATTTTTAATCTCCAATTTTAGAATCTTCATACCGGCTAAAGTTTCCACTGTCATACTATCTTTTTTTATCAAATCTTTCTCATACGCAAATTTTCCTACACACCTTATACCATTCCCACACATTTCGGCTTCCGAACCATCTGGATTAAAAATTTGCATTTTCAAATCACAAACATTACTTTTTTCAATAAAAATAACTCCATCTGCTCCAATACCAAAATGTCTATCACACACAATTTTAGTAAACAAAGCTTTATTCTTTATATGATATTTCATAGCATTAATATATATATAATCATTTCCGATACCATGCATTTTTGTAAAATAAACCAATACAATCACCTGCTACAAATATATTCGAAATAAATCAAAATATGTTATTTTTTCAAAAAATCTGGTACATACTCTTCTTCATGTTCTCCTAATTCCTGTATATATCCATTTTCAAAACCTAAATGATACATATAACGTTGCACCTCTGATAATTCCTTTTTAGTAATCTTACGATTTAACTTTTCAATATCTTTTGCTTGATAAGTTGGAAAATATTGTGCCATTAAGCTAATATATACCTGTGTAGACAAATTTTCCTGAATCCATTTAAGAACTCCTTTAGAGTTAACAACATGATTTGGTAAAATCAAATGTCTAATGATCATTCCGCTTTGAATCATTCCATCAGAATCAAATATTGGATCACCCACTTGATAATACATTTCTTGAATTGCTTTGGTTGCCACTTCAAAATAATTCTGAACATGTGAATATTTTAATCCTAATATATTACTAGAATATTTAAAATCAGGTAAATATACATCGATATATCCTTTAAGGCTTTTTATAGTTTCTACCGTTTCATAACCACTAGAATTATATATAATAGGTAAAAGAAGACCTTTTTCTTTTGCTATCAAAATTGCTTCTTTTATTTGTGGCACATACATAGTTGGAGTTACTAAATTAATATTGTGTGCCTTTTTATCTTGCAAAGAAAGAAAAATTTCTGCTAATTCTTCTACTTCAATTTCTCTTCCATGTCCCAAATGACTAATCTCGTAGTTTTGACAATATACACACTTTAAATTACAATTTGAAAAAAATACGGCACCAGAACCATTTTTTCCACTAATACAAGGTTCTTCAAATTTATGCAAAGAAGCTAGTGCCATTTTTATATTTTCCCCAGCTCCACATCTTCCAATCTGATGATGATTTCGATTTACTCCACATGAAACTGGACAAATTTTACAATTTTCTAATTCTTTCATTTTCATCACTTTATTATTATACCAAAACCGTCTAAAAAAGTAAATTTTTAAGTTACATACCGCTAATATACAATTTTTTAGTCAAAAAAAGGAGCCCCAAATTAGGGGCTCTCTTAATAGTGGCTCGCTCCACTTCAGCCTAAGCTTTAGTGAATTAGAAGGTCACTACCTTGTACGCATACCTTATGCTCATATACATTGGAAAAAAATAGGAAAAAAAGGTATATGTACAATATTTACACGTTAAGCAGTAGCCTATTTAAGTCACACATAAGAGGACAATCCTAAAAAGAAGGCTCCCTTGGGTTTACCAGTCGATCTCCGCGTCACTCACGCCTGTTACAGCGAAGTCTGCAGAAACAGTGCTTCCGTTATAAGAAACGGTCACTGTATACCAACCGGCAACCTCTGTCGTCCTAATGGTAATTGTACCATCAGAACTAATCGAAGCTGACAACCCTTCAGCGTCAACCTCTACCTGAGACCAATCGATGTCGCCTTCAAAGATGATTTCACCCTGAATATCAGAAGTGCAAACCACCTCTTCATCGAACATCTCGATGGCGATTAACTCACCATCATTGGTCTCTTCCGGTTCACTCTCTTCCGGTTCGCTTTCTTCCGGTTCACTCTCTTCCGGTTCAGTCACTTCCGGTTCAGTCACTTCCGGTTCAGTCACTTCCGGTTCGGTCACTTCCGGTTCGGTCACTTCCGGTTCGGTCACTTCCGGTTCACTCTCCTCAGGAATAGTTTCCTCAGGAGTATCATCATCAGTAACTCCGATCTGGTTTACAGTGAATTCCACCGTTTCAGCTACCGTACCATAAGATACAGTTGCATTGCCAGACTCGGACGGAGCATTGAACGTCCAGGTACCATCAACACTGATGTTACCTCTGCTGACGTTCATTTTCTTGTAATCAATGTTCTCGCCATCAGCAACAACAACATACTGGAGGCTATCGCCTTCGTATCCAGTGTCACAAATGACTTCAACGTTGATATTTGTCACCAACATTTCCGGCTCAGCAGGCTCTGTCGGTTCGGTAGGATCTTCCGGTTCAGTCGGTTCAGACGGGTTACTGGGTTCAACTGGTTCACTCGGATCAACGGGATCACTTGTTATCTGCAATACAGTGAAATTCACTGTTTCAGATACATCACCGTAAGACACGGTGGCTGATCCACTCTGAGATGGAGCTGTAATGTTCCAGGTTCCATCCATATCCATGGTGCCCATGGATACATGCAATTTAGCATAGTCCACGTTACTGCCATCTACAGTAACGGCATACTGAAGAGTATCCCCCTCATATGCACTATCACAGATGGCTCTTACAGAAATGGCATTTACTACCATTTCCGGGTTGCTAGGTTCACTCGGATCTTCCGGTTCGCTGGGATCTGTCGATGGTTCTTCCGGCTTCTTTGTAGCGTTTACATCGATCAGAGTCTTCTCTGTCTTTGTAGAACCCTTCTTAAAGAAACCCTTGCAGATCTCTACAGTACCTCCGTTTTCAGAGGTAAATGTAAGTACTGCTGTATTACCATCAGTGGTAATATCTTCAATGCTCACATTTTCGGCAATCACATAATACCAAGGCTCAGAAGTGGCTTTAAAACCGCTACCTGCTGTCAGGTAAATGTAATTACCGTCAACGCGATAACTCAGACGAGCTGTTTCGTCTTCATCATCGTCCCAATCGTCGTCATCCCAGTCGTCATCGTCCCAGTCATCATCCCAGTCTTCCCGGTCTTCAACAATAATATCAGTAGAACCGGTATTACCGAAATCAACCGTTTGACCAGGAGTAACAACCTGAACTGGCTCCGTAGAACCCGGTTTTACGATCTGAGGATCGTAAACGGGAGTAACGGAACCCTTACCGCCAGTTCCAGCACCATTACCAGCGCCGTCTCCCAGAGAATTTCCGGAAGTTGCAGGTGTCTTGGTGCTTCCCTTGGAAGCGGTAGATGTAGCGTTCTCGGCCTTTTCCTTCAGGGAATCTAACTCTTCCAGAGTCATTTCACCATTACAGATCGGGCAATTGCCACATCTAAGAACGTGCTCCTCGTATAACTTACGAAGAACTTCGTTCTCCTGGAGGGCTTCCTCCAACTGCCAGTTAAGAGAATCTTTCTCATCAACCAACCGCTGGATTTCAGACAACATCGCGTCGTCTCCAGTCACGTCCTCTTCCTTCTGGAATCTTCCAGCAAAGGGATTACCCAGTAAGAAGATTGCTGCGATCATCGCAATCACAACAGCAACACCAAAAGGCACTGCTTTTTCAATGATCATAAAGATCAAAGAAGCAATAATTGCAACGATCACTACTGCCAAAGCAATCCATGTGCTATTGGTATACCCCAAATACGCACTGATCACAATAGCGCACAGGTTCACAAATCCCCATAAAGGAATATAAAACCTGCTGATGAAGGCACTGCCTTCATACAGAACAAACATCATCCCGAGACCTAAAAGAATCTCGATAGCGACTACCTGGGCAATCTCAGCACCCAGCATGAACTGCACTGCTGCTAATACAGCACTGCCAAGGATGATCGCCAAAGCGACCAATAAACCTTTTACCAGTTTACTCATAAAGAGCTCCTTTCTTAGAAAACATTGTCAACGGGTTACTGAATCATCCGGTGCATTGGTCAAGGCTTCATACTTAACGCAATTGATAGTTTTATAACTACCAATCTTGTAAAGTTCACTTCCCTCCGTCCTCGAAAATATTCTTGACGTACACAGATAATCTCTTCTTATATTATACCATCAAACCCAGTATTTGTCAAACTTATGTAACGTTTATAGTATATCATCATACTACGGTAAAAAACGACAAAAAAAGCACAAGACTTTGTTACAATCTTGTGACATTTTTTACATTTTATTTTCCGGTATTTGGATTTTCTATCCAGTCATCTGGTTTATTTTTTGTGCTATCATCAATTAATTTAAAATAACCTGAATTTGTATCCTCTTTTATAGTATTTCCAGCTTTATCTATTGCAGTACCACTTAATATTTTAATAAACTTCATACCACCTAAACTACCGGATATATTAGATAAAGTAACTTTTCTACTATTTCCATCGGCAGTAATAGTAACATCTGCGGTAAAGCCATACAAAATAATATCCTCACGATCTAAAGAAATGGATTCAATCTCCTCATTATCTGTATAATCAATTGTATAGCTAACTTCACCACCCGCATAAACAGAAGATGAACTTACTTTCGAAATAGATAATCTTGGAGCTTCTGTATCTGCTACAGGCTCATTTCCTTCTTCTCCGCCTTCACCACTTGGATTATCTTCTCCTGGTGTAGAAACATTTTCTCCACCACTATTATTATTATCATCAGGATCTGGTGTAGGAGTTGGCTCTGGCGTTGGATCTGGTGTTGGTGTAGGAGTAGGATCAGGTGTTACCTGAGTTTGAATAATCGTAAAAGAAGGAGAGGCTGGTGAAGCTTTTGAAGACAAGCTACCATTTTTTGCAACTCCTGCTCTAATAGCAAAATATCCTGCTGCTCCTATATTACCTTGTATATTAGATAATGTAATTACTTTTTCTGTGCTACTAACAGTTTGAATAGAAATATTTGCAGAAATTCCTTTTGCAAAAGCAATATCACTTGCAGACATTTCAAAACTAGTAGCATTTCTAGCAACAACTGTATAAGATACACTACCTCCTACTTCTACTACACCAGAACTTGGTGGATAAATAGAAACAGAAGGTTGTGCCGTTGTAGCAACTACTACATTTATTAATGGTGTTGTTAGCAATACCATCATTATTATAAAAATCCCTAATATTTTTTTCATAAATTATCTCCTTTTTTCATATACTCATACAATATATTATAGCACAATTTACATAATTAATCAACTAATGTGGATTAACATGTACAATTACATCTGAAATATAAGTATATTGTTTCTTCAAATCATCTTTTATCTTTCCAGCAATATCATGACTTTTATTGACAGTTAAATTTCCATCCATAGAAACCTTTAAAATAATGATATGTTTGTCTCCTATTGGTTTAGAAAAAAGGCTATCTACGTGCAAAATATCTTCATACTTTAAAACAGAATTAATAATCTCTTTTTGCTTTTCATTATCAATATTGGTATCCATTAACACTTGATATGAAGATTTAAACAAAGAAAACCCTGTATATGCAATCCAAATAGAAATTAAAATACCAACAATGCCATCCACATAATAAAAGCCTAGGTAACTTGCACCAATTCCAAGTAAAGTACCTAATGTAACAATCATATCATTTCTATGATCTTCCATACTTGCTTGTATTAATAAACTATTATACTTTTTATTTCTTCTCCTTGTAAAAAGATATAATAATAACTTTGTAAAAATAGTAATCACACAAACAATAATTAAGAAAATAGAAAAATCCAATTTATTTTGATTCATAATACTCTCAAATGACTTATTAATCATCAAAACTGCAGCAGCAATCATAGAAACACTGATAAGCTGAGTAAAAACATACTCAGCTTTACCATGTCCATGAGGATGATCTTCATCATTTGGTTTTGAAGAAATTTTTGCCCCTATAAAAGCCATACAAGAAGCAAAAATATCTGCGGCACTATTTAAACTATCTGCAATCATTGCCTGACTTCTAGCAGTAATTCCTACAACTAATTTTATTATTAGTAAGAAAATATTTGCAAATAATCCAATTAAACTTACTAGTTTTAAATTTTTTATTCTTTCATCCATCGATCTTTTCACCTAACTATTTGATTCTAAATCTTTTAAACGATTTTCAACTTTTTGTAATAACTCTTGATATTTTACCACTTTTTCCTTTTCGGCTTCAATTAACTTTTGAGGTGCTTTTTCTACAAACTTTTGATTAGAAAGCATACCATTTGCTCGTTTTAATTCCGCAATAATTCTTTGTTTCTCCTTATTTAGTTTCTCTATTTCTGCAGGAATATCAATAGCACTAGAAAAATCTAAAAAGATACTAAAGCTTTCACTATGAATAGCAGTAAAACTTTTATCTGCATGTTCTATAGTATCAATATACTCTATTTTTTCAATATATGCAAGTTTCTTTAAAAATTCTTCTATATTTTTAAAGATTTCCTCAATCTTCTCATCCAAAACAACTTGTACATTTACCTTTTTAGAATTTGGAATATCGGAACTAGCCCTAATATTTCTAATTTGTCTAATGACATTTACCATTTCATCTACTACTTTTTCTTCTGACTTAAAGTCGTAACTAGCTGAAGGCCATAAATCAAGCATAATGGAAGAATATTTTGTTTTTAAATTTTGATATACTTCTTCTGTTACAAAAGGCATATATGGATGTAATAATTTAATACTAGAAACTAAAGTTTCATTTAATGTCCAAATAGCAGACTGATAAGATACTCCCTCTTTTAAATATAATCTAGGTTTTACCATCTCAATATATAAATCACAAAAATCATTCCAAATAAAATCATAAATTAATTGAACAGCAATTCCAATTTCAAATTTATCCATATTTTTTGTAACTTCTTTTACAGTTTGAGATAATTTTGTTAAAATCCATTTATCTTCTGGCATTAAATTCTCTGGTTGTTCATCTTTTAAATCCTGCAAATACATATTTACAAATTTAGCAGCATTCCATAATTTATTTGCAAAATTTCTGCTTGCTTCTACCTTTTCAGGAATATATCTTACATCATTACCAGGTGTAATATTTTGAATCAAAGAAAGTCTTAATGCGTCTGTACCATATTCTGCAATTACATCTAAAGGATCAACACCATTGCCAAGCGACTTTGACATCTTTCTTCCCTTTGCATCTCTTACCAAACCATTAATAAATACATGTTCAAAAGGAGTCTTTCCCATGTATTCGATTCCCGAAAAAATCATTTTACTTACCCAGAAAGTAATAATATCATAACCTGTTACAAGCATAGAATTTGGATAAAAATATTCTAGATCCTCTGTCTTTTCTGGCCAACCTAAAATTGAAAATGGCCATAACGCAGAACTAAACCAAGTATCTAGTGTATCCTCATCTTGATGAAATTTTCCGCCACATTTACAATCTGTTACAGGTTGCTTTGAAACCACAATTTCTCCACATTGATCACAAGTATAAGCAGGTATTCTGTGTCCCCACCAAAGTTGCCTTGAAATACACCAATCTTCAATGTTTTCCATCCAATTAAAATATGTTTTTTCAAATCTTTTAGGAACAAATTTAGTCTCACCATCTTTTACAGCTTTAATAGCTGGCTTTACTAAATCTTTCATTTTTACAAACCATTGTGTAGAAATATATGGCTCAATTGTAGTATGACATCTATAGCAACTACCAACATTGTGTTTATATGGTTCTACTTTAACTAAATATCCATTCTCTTTTAATTCTTCTACAATTTTTTCTCTTGCTTCTAAAGTTGTCATCCCTTGATATTTTCCAGCATTTTCATTTAAAGTAGCATCCTCATTTAAAATATTAATAATTTCAAGTTGATGACGTTTTCCAACCTCATAATCGTTTGGATCATGTGCAGGTGTCATTTTAACAACTCCTGTACCAAAAGAAGTTTCAACATAACGATCTGCAATAATTGGAATGTATTTATTAACAATTGGAAGTAATACTCTTTTTCCAACCCATTTTTGATATCTTTCATCATTTGGATTAACGGCAACCGCAGTATCTCCAAGCATTGTTTCTGGACGAGTGGTTGCTACTACTAAATACTCATCTGAATTTTCGATTGGATACTTAATATGCCATAAAAAGGAATCCTTTTCCTCATATTCTACTTCTGTTTCAGAAATTGAAGTCTTACAACATGGACACCAATTAACAATTCTTTTTCCTTTATAAATAAGACCTTTATGATATAATCTTTCAAATACTTCTAAAACAGCATTTGAACAGCCTTCATCCATTGTAAATCTTTCTCTAGACCAATCACAAGAACAACCTAATTTTCTTAATTGACTGGTAATCTCTCCACCATATTTTTCTTTCCAAGCCCATGCTTCTTCTAAAAATTTTTCTCTTCCTAATGTTACTTTTGATTTTCCCTCTTTTTTTAGTTTTTCAATTACTTTTACTTCTGTAGCAATACTTGCATGATCGGTTCCAGGAATCCATAAAGTTGGCTCTCCTTTTAAGCGATGATATCTTATAAAAACATCTTGAATTGTATTTACAAGTGCATGACCAATATGCAATTTAGCAGTTACATTTGGTGGTGGCATAGAAATTACAAAAGGTTTCTTACTTTTATCAATTCTTGGCTTAAAATAACCATTTTCTTCCCACTCTTTATAAATCTCTTGCTCTCTTTTTTGATAATCAAATTTATTTTCCATCTTTCATCTCTCCCTATATTACAAAATATAACACAATTAAATCTAAAATAATGACAAGCGCCAAAACCGCCTTTACAATAGTTACAATTTTATTTACTTTTTCTTCTTCCACTTTTTTTCGTACAAAGACTCGTGCTTGAAAAATTCCAATTACAGCAACTAACAAAATGACTAATACTACTAAAATTTCTAAATCTTTTAACATATTTATCACCTATAAAAAAACAGTCATCCATCCCTATTTTAAGGACGAATGACTGTAATTCGCGGTACCACCTTAATTCATGCAAAAGCATGCACTTCATTCACATAACCGAGTGTAACGGAATATACTTACACACTTTCGCTTCAGTATATCAGCTCCCAAGCTACCTTCAAAATCGTTTGTTTAAAAATCTCACAACTATAGATTTTCTCTCTCTAAAACAACCTTATTTTTACTCCTCTTGTTCATCGCTTTTCTATCACTTATGAAAAATTATACCATATACTGCTTAAAAATTCAACAAAAGCTTTAAACTTTTGCTTTTTTTCTCCACTTCTCAATCTCTAACTTTGCCTCTTTATTCAATTCCGCTAACTTTTTATTTTCCTCTATATACAAATTATTTAGCTCTTCTATTTCTTCTATTGTTAATACATCTATAGAAATCTGTCCAGACATAACCAAATCTCTAATTTCTGCTATATTCTGTGTCCTTATCTGATTCCTTACCTTTATCTTCATTAATCGTTCTCTTTTTTCTTTTTCTTCTGTCTTTTTTATTTCATTTACTACTGTACTGATAGGAATTTGAATATATTCCGCTTTAGGTTTAAAAAGTTTTAGAAAAGCTTTTAAAAATCTACTAAAAAATCTTTTCTTTTTAACAACAGATATATTCATCATTTTTAATTACTCCTTTATCAACTGTTTTAACCTTTCTTCCAAATCTTCATTTTCATCTTGTAATCTTTTATGAAGGATAACCTCCGTCTTAAGTCGTTCTTTAGCATTATTTTTGGTTTGAAAATAACGATCCCTTTGGATAAAACTTTCTATTCCTTTATTCTTTAAATATTCTAACAAATATTCTCTTTCATTTAATGATGGATTTTCCATAACAAGCTCTACTAATTCATCTAAAGCTATCGAAATAGCACTATTATGTGGAAAACCAATTTCAAGCAAATCTTTTCCATGAACAGCTAATTCATTTCGACTTTTTATCATATTCTCTTTATCTAACTTACAATAATATTTTTCTATTGTATCAAAAATAAACTGTTTAGAAGTATTTGCAAATATCTCTTTTCCACAATTTAAAAAAATATCAAAAACATTTTGTAGTTTTTTAATTAACCTACAAACAAACTTTCCATCATACTCATTTAAATCTAATGGCAAAAGTGCTATTTGTTTCATTATCTCTAACACATCTTTTACAATTGACTTTGGATAATTATACTCCGCAAAAAAATGACTTGCTAGTATGATCCTTTTTTCTACCTCTTGATCGTTATAAAAAAGAATAACAAAAAAGTATTTTAGCTTTTCTTCCTCGGATAATAAAGCAAAGGTATCTAAATTTTTAAGTAATGGTTCTTGTAAAATATGTTGCAAATATTTTTGAAAAATAATATCCCAAATTCCAGTAGATTTTAAATAATCTATTCCTTTTTCTATATGATTAGAAAGAATAATTTGATTTAGTTCTAATCTGATTCTATCACAGGATATTTTTAACAATTCTTCTTTATTTTCTTGAATTGCTTTTAACGTATCTTCTTCAATTGTAAAATCTAATGTACAAGCAAAACGAATTGCTCTTAGCATTCGAATTGCATCTTCTTGAAATCGAACATTAGGATCACCTACTGTTCTAATAATTTTATTTTCAATATCTTTTCTTCCATGAAATAAGTCTATGATTCCATCTTTTTCATTATATGCCATTGCATTAATGGTAAAATCTCTACGTGCCAAATCTGTTTTGATATCTTCTACAAATACTACCTTATCAGGTCTTCTATGATCTATATAATTGCCTTCTTTTCGATAAGTTGTAATTTCAAATTCTTTTCCATTTACAAACACATGAACTGTTCCATAATCGATCCCAAGCGGAAGAGTACGAGAAAACAAAGCTATTACTTCCTCAGGGCTTGCATTTGTACACATATCATAATCTTTAATGGGCTTTGATAGCAAGAAATTCCTAATACATCCTCCCACTAAATTAATTTCATAACCATGAGAAGAAAAAATTTCAAAAACATCTTGAACCTCTGGTATTAATTCCATAACAACAACCTCTATTATTAGTATAATAGAAAATAAAAAAATGTGCAAGAAAAAAGATAGTAAAATGTAAGAGTAATAACTTTGTAAAACCAAAAATAAAATTTAATTAGTGAATTTAATTGTTTTCTTGTTATATTATGGTAATCTAATAAATTTTGTGATATGCTAATAAAGAAATTAAAACAAGAAAGAGGAAAAAGATAATGATTGATTTTACAAATGCTATAGAAGAATTTAACAAATATAAAGGTTCAGAGAAAAAGAAAACCTTAATTTATAATCATAAAAAATATTTAGTAAAATTTCCAGATCCAATACAAGTAAAAAATAAAAATATCTCCTATATTAATAATGCTTTTTCTGAATATATTGGGAGTAATATATTTAACATATGTGGATTTAAGACACAAAATGTAATACTTGGAAAATATTATTATAACGGGAAAGAAAAGATAGTTTGTGCTTGTGAAGATTTTACAGATAATGAAAATATATTATATGAATTTGAGAACCTAGCTTTAAGTATTAACCCTGATAAAAAAATAGAAACAGAATTAAACGACATAATGGAAGTTATAGAAGAAAGTAAAATGATTGATACAAAAAGTACAAAGCAAAAATTTTGGAATATGTTTATTATTGATAGCCTTATTGGAAATACTGATAGACATAATGGGAACTGGGGATTTTTATTAAATAAAAATACAGGAAATGTTATATTTTCGCCAATTTATGATTGTGGTTCGTGCTTAAATCCAATGCTTGAAGATGAACAAATTGCAAAATTAAATGAAACAGAATTAAAGAATTTAGCAATTAATACCTACTCATGCTTAAAAGAAAATGGGAAAAAAATAAATTATATATTTTACATAAAACAAATGGAAAATGAAGAATGTAACAATGCTATAAAGAGCTTATTTTCAAATATAAATATAGATGAAATTAAAACATTTATAGATAGTATAGATTGTATCTCAAAAGAGAGAAAATATTTTTATAAGAAAATGGTAGAGCAAAGATATGATATTCTTAAAAAAATTTACGAAAAACTAAAATAATAAACAACCAGCCACTATGAAAAAATGAGTGAAAAATTTTTCTTCACTCATTTTTTTGAACTTTTTATAACTTTTTCTTATTGCTTATTCATCTTTTCCAGGAGCTCCCATAGGGCAAACAGATTGACAAACACCACACTCTATACATTTTTCCGGATCAATTACATATTTATCTTCTCCCATAGAAATTGCACCTACTGGGCATTCTGGTTCACAAGCTCCACAAGCAATACATTTATCTGAAATTTTATAAGCCATTATACTCACCCCCTATAATATATTTTAATCTTCTTGATTTATGTCTTTTTCTTCATCTAAAGGTTGTTTGTATTTGATATTTTTTCTTGCATTCCATTTAAGCATTTCTACTGGATAAGTCTCATATCTTTCAGCTTCATCATCTTCTCCACATAGCTTTACTTTTACTTTTAAATCTAAGATATCAATACTCATTACTTTTCCTTTATCATTTTCACCTTGAATAGTAACCATATCACCTACTCTAGGTAATTTATTTAAATTTTCTTTATAAGTATCTTCTTCATATTTTAAACAACACATCAATTTCCCACAAACGCCTGATAATTTTGACATATTGATTTGTAAGCCTTGTTCTTTTGCCATCTTTATTGTGATTGGATCAAAGTCTTTAAGATACTGTCTACAACAAGTTTCTTTTCCACACATTCCTAATGCAGGATACATTTTCGCTTCATCTCTAGGTCCAATTTGTCTTAATTCAATTCTAGCTCTATATTTAGAAGCTAAGCATTTTACCAACTCACGAAAATCAACTCTTTCTTCTGCCACAAAATAAATAATTAATTTAGAAGTATCAAAAGTATATTCTGCAGTTAAAAGTTTCATTGGTAAGTTTAAGCGATTCACTTCTGTTTTACAAAATTTCAAAGCTTCTTTTGCTTTTTTATCATTTTCCTGATCTTTTTTAATATCTTCTTTTGTAGCTACTCGTACAATCGAAGAATATTTCTCAGATCTTATTTCATTCTCCTTTAGTTTTTTTACCACGCGTGCAATCTCTTGACCATGCTCTGTTTCTACAATCACTCGATCTGAAAGATTTACATTTTGATTTTTAGCGTCAAAATAATATAATTTTCCAGATTTTATTAATCTTACTCCTATTATATTTTTCATGATTAATCTCCTTATATATTTTCTATTATTTTTACAATCATATGATCGATTACAATATCATAATTTCCATTTGCCTTTAATCTATTTTTACTATATTCTACTATTTCAATTGTCTTGTATTTACCAAATTTATACAATATATATTCTAAATAATCCAACAAGCAATCTACAGAAAAATCTATTGTTTCACAACAAAGTAACGCTTTTACTTCATTTTTGGTACAACATATCTCATATAACTTATCAATTTTTTCAAATTCTTCTAATAAATTTTTATTTACTATTTCAATTGCCTTTCCTAAAGATCCATCTAAAAATTCCACTATTGTATCTGATAAATCTAATGCATATTCTTCTTTCATATACATTTTTAATTCATCTAATTTTAAAGGCTGAAAAGAAATTTTTGTAAGACGAGATAATATTGTAGGTAAAAACTTACTTTCATTAAAAGCAACTAGTATAATCACAACATATCTAGGAGGCTCTTCTAATGTTTTTAATAAAGCATTTTGAGCAGTTATATTTAAAGAATCCGCATCATCAATAATATAGACTTTTCTATCTCCTGAAATTGGGGAAATATACATGTCATCAATTACTTCTTTACGAATTTGTTCTACTAAAATATCTTTTTTATCTTCTTGTCTTTTTATATATTTAAAATCAGGAGAAGCATCTATATTTGAAGTTTTCAATATATAACTTGCAAACTCTTTAGCCATAGATGCCTTTCCAATTCCTTTTTTACCAGAAAATAAATATGAATGAGAAATTGTATTATTTTCTATCATATTAGAAAGAATTTCTTTTTGATTTTCATGCCCTATTATTTTCTCAAACATATTTTCTCCTCCTAATCTAAGCCACCAATTTTATTTAAAGGCCAAATTCTACATTTAACATATCCGTTGATTTTAGAGATTGGAACACATCCGAAGTATCTAGAATCTCTACTATCAGCCCTATTGTCTCCCATTACAAATACCGTTCCTTCTGGAACAATCAAATCATAATATTCTCCCTCACGTGCTGTAAAAGGTTCTCTAATATAATCTTCTTCTATTTTTTCATCATTAATATAAACAGAACCATCTTCACTAATAAATATATGATCTCCAGGTATTGCAATTACTCTTTTAATATAACTTACTTTACCTACACCTATAAAATCATGCAAAAATTTTGTAATTCCAGTATAGACTTCATATTGTGCTACTGGATAATTATCTTGTTGATCCACATAAAATTTTACATCCATAGGTGATTCAAAAGTTACAATCTCACCACGCTCTAAAGTATGATTAAAAATGGTAGGTCTTTGCAAAACAACCATTTCTCCTTCAGCTGCTGTTGGATACATAGAAGTTAATTTAACCCTTGATACTGCACCAATAAAATAATTGATGTTTAAATATAACACATATGCAATAATAATACATATAACCCATTCAAATACTTCTTTTAAGACTCCTCTTATTTTTCTTTTTTTCTCATTAGAATCTTCTACTTTTTGATAATCTAAATCATCATAGTATTTATTTTCTTCTTCCATCTTTTGTGTAGCCTCCTTATCTTATACTTTTAATGTATATTGGTACCATTTTCTAATGTACCAGCATTATTATCTAGTACAAGTAATTTTACAATATCATCATCGCCTGCTGCAAGCAACATTCCATTTGATTCTATACCTCTTAATTTTGCTGGTTTTAAATTTGCTACTACGACTACTTGTTTATTTAATAGTTCATCTGGTTCATAATATTTTACAAGGCCAGATACAATTGTTCTTACTTCATTTCCCATATCCACAGATAATTTATATAATTTATCTGCTTTTTCCACTTTTTCCACACTTTTTATCTGTCCAACTTTTAATTTTATTTTTTCTAATTCATCTATTGTAATATATTCTTCTTTTATTGGTTCTTCTTTTTTCTCTTCTACTTTCTTTTCTTCTTCCACTTTAAACAACTCCTTACCTTGTTCTAATCTTGGAAAAATATTTTCTCCTTTTGTAATTTTAGTGCCTTCTTTTAAAAGGCCAAATTGATAAGCACTATCCCAAACTTGTAAATCTTGCTCTACACCAACTTGTTCAAATATTTTTCTTGGTACATCAATCATAAATGGTTGTAATACAACTGCAATAATTCTAATTGTTTCAATTAAATTATACAATACCTCATTTAATCTTTCAAGCTTTTCTTCCTTAGCTAATATCCAAGGCATAGATAGATCAATATATTTATTCGCTTTTGATATTACTTCCCAAATTTCATCAAGAGCTTTATTTAATTCTAATTGATCCATTCTTCCTTCCACTTTAGAAGCAAGTACACTTACAGAGTTTATTAAATCTTTATCATAATCTAGCATTTCAGGATTTTTGCTTTTTGTAATAATTCCATTGTTATATTTTTGCACCATTGCAGTAACTCTACTAACTAGGTTACCTAAATTATTAGACAAATCTGAGTTTGATTTTTCAATAAATAAATCTTCTGAAAAATTTCCATCTTGACCAAAAGCTACTTCTCTTAACAAATAGTATCTTAAATGATCTACAGACGTTTTTTCAATATATATTCTTGGATCTTTGTAGTTTCCAAAAGATTTTGATATCTTCTTACCATCTACCACTAACCAGCCATGACCAAAGATCTTTTTAGGTAGAGGTAAATCAAGTGCCATTAAAATAGCAGGCCAAATAATAGAATGAAATCTAAAAATTTCCTTTCCCACCAAATGTAAATCTGCTGGCCAATATTTTTTAAAGCAATGATCATCTTCTCCTAAATATCCTAATCCTGTAATATAATTTGTTAAAGCATCTAGCCATACATATATAACATGCTTTGGATCAAAAGGTACTTGGATTCCCCATTTGATACTTGTTCTTGAAACACAAAGATCATCTAATCCCTTTTCAAAGAAATTTTTCATCATTTCATTTTTTCTACTAATAGGTTCTAAAAATTCAGGATGCTCTTCATAATATTCTTCAAGTCTTTTTTGATATTTAGATAATCTGAAAAAGTAACTTTCTTCTTTTACAAGTTTTACTTCTCTTCCACAGTCAGGACACTTTCCATCTACTAATTGTGTTTCTGTCCAAAAAGATTCACATGGAGTGCAATAAAGTCCTTCATATGAACCCAAATAAATATCTCCTTTTTCATAAAGTTTTTGAAATATTTTTTGTACTGCTAATTTATGATCTTCATCTGTAGTTCTCATATATTTATCATAACTAATTCCTAATATTTTCCATAATTCTTTTACATTTGTTGCAAATTCATCTACATATTCTTTTGGAGTTTTATTAGCTAGCTTTGCTTTTTCCTCAATTTTTTGTCCATGTTCATCTGTACCTGTCATAAAAAAAACATCATAACCTCTTAATCTTTTATATCGTGCTATTGTATCTGCCATAAGAGTACAATAACAAGTACCTACATGAAAATTACCACTTGGATAATAAATAGGTGTTGTAATGTAATATTTCTTATTTTCCATGCTAATCCTCCTTCTTCATAGTTACTGTTGCCATTGCAACAGCCATTTCTTTTACATGTGATATGCTAATATCAATTTCAATATCTAAATTTTCTATTAATTTTTTTAAATTTTCATTTAGAAAAACAACTTTTGGTCTTTTTAAGAGCTCTGTTATATTCATAATTTCAACATCTAAAAAACTAATATTAAATTGATTTTCTATCAAAATTTTAGACATTGCTTTATATAACGCTTCTTTTGCAGCAAATCTACCAGCATAACGTTGATATTTCATTTGACATTTTATACTATCTATCTCTTCAATTTCATTTTTAGAAAATATATTTTCTTTAAAGCCTTTTGTTTCCTCAACTGCTTTCTGTATTCTACTTACTTCTATAATATCTGTTCCACAGTATACTTTCATACGTTTCACTCATATAATAATATATATTATACGAATATCTCCTTCCTAATTTGCAAAATATTTTCTAAATAGACCAGCTTATTTTATTTATCATATATACACTAAAAATGAATATAATGAATCATAAATAAAATATTGAAAAATTTAGTATTTACATATCTATATTATACTTTTTCGTACTAGTAAAGTCAAACATTTTAGAAAAAAATATATAAAAAGTATTGATTTTTAAAAAAATTAATGCTATAATAATTATCGTATCAAATCGGGGTGTAGCTCAGTTGGTAGAGCGCGTGGTTTGGGACCATGAGGTCGCAGGTTCGGGTCCTGTCACTCCGAC
>CALXBS010000022.1 GCA_944386605.1 uncultured Clostridia bacterium
TTCCAGAAATTGCTAGAAATGCTACTATTACATATACCCAAACTGGTATATCCGATGTATCTACTGGCGGTTCATATATGCAAGTATTTATTACTGTATTTCCTTCTATATGTTTCTCGTAATTTTTATTGGTCTCTTTTTCATCTACTGTATATTCTATTTCATTTCCTAGTTCATCATATTTTGGTAACTTAAATTCATAACTCCATGAATCTGATTCAGTTACTTTTTGTTCTGCTACTACTTCATCACCAACTAAAACTTGCAATACAACACTACTTGGTCTTTTTTCATATTCATCATTATTATCTTCCCATTTTTTTACTGCTTTAATTAATACTTGTTCATTTGGTACTACAAATTTGTTCACAACTTTTTGATCTAGCATATCTTCATTTTCGACTTCTTCTTTTTCATAAAAAATACTTTCTACTTCTCTTTCGTCTATGCTATATTCTATTTCATTTCCTAATCGATCATATTTTGCTAGTTCAAATTCATAGCTCCAATTGCTTTCTTCACTTACTTCTGCTTCTGATACTATGTTTTCTCCATCCTTAATTTGTAATATTACACTTTCTGGTCTTTTTCCAGATAAATTATCTTTGTCATCCCATTCTTTTGTTCCTACTATTGTGATTCTTTCTTCTGGTACTACAAACTTATTGGTGATAACATTTCCTACTATATTTTTTACATAAAACTTACTTTCAAACGTTTCATCTACAGTATAATTTATTTCGTCTCCTAATCGATCATACTTTTCAAGTTCAAATGTATATTCCCAATTGGTTTCCTCACTTACTTCTGCCTCTGCTACTATTGTTTCTCCATCTTTTACTTGTAATATGATACTACTTGCACGTTTCTCTGCTTCATTATTGTTATCATCCCAGCTTTTTTGTACTTTGATTTGTATTTTTTCATCTGGCACTACAAATTTGTTTATCACTACATTTTCTTCTACTCCTATTTTTTCGTAAAATTTATTCCCTATTTCTCTTTCATCTATACTATATTCTACTTCATTTCCATATTCATCATATTTTGGTACTGTAAATTCATATCTCCATAAATTATTTTCATTTACTTCTGCTTCTGTTACTACCGCTCCATTTGCTTTTACTTGTAATGTTACACTTTCTGGTCTCTTTCCTGCCTCGTTTTCATTATCTTGCCATTCTTTTTGTCCTACTATTTTTATCTTATCATCCGGTACGGTAAATGTATTCGTTACTACATTTCCTAACACTGTCTTTGCATAAAATTCTGACGTTTCTTTTTCATCTACGGTATATACAATCTCATTTCCTAAGTTGTCATATTTTGGTAAGTTTGTAAAAGTATGTTTCCAATTTTCTTTTTCTGTTACTACTTGTTCTTGTACAACTTCATTTCCATTCTTTATCTGTAATGTGATACTTTCTGGTCTTCTAGTTGTCCCTTCATCTCCTACCCATTTCTTTTCTGCTTCTATTTCTATTTTATCATTTGGTACTACAAAGGTATTTGTTACTACTGTATCACTTGTATTTTCTTTTTGATAGAAGATACTATTGGTACTTTCTTCATCTATTACATAATGTATTTCATCTGCATTTTCATCATACTTTGGCAAATTGGTAAATGTATATTTCCAATTATTTTGCTCATTTACTTCTTGTCTTGCTACTACTTGATTTCCATCTTTTACTACTAACACAATATTATTTGGTCGTTTTTCTGCTTCATTATTATTATCATTCCATTTCTTTTCTCCTGTGATACTTACTGTTTCTCCTGGTACCTCAAATGTATTGGTTACTGTATTTCCTACTACTGTCTTGGTATAAAATTCTGGGGTTTCTTTTTCATCTACTGTATAGACAATTTCATTTCCTAAACTGTCATATTTTGGTAATTCAAATGTATGACTCCACTCTTCATTACTTGTTACTTCATATTCTTCTATTACTTTATTGTTTGATTTTACTTGTAACACAATACTTGTTGGTCGTTTTCCAGCTTTATTGTTATTATCATTCCAGCTCTTTTGTACTTTGATTTGTACTTTTTCATCTGGTACTTCAAATGTATTTGTTACTACTGTACTACTTGTATTTTCTTTTTGATAGAAGATACTATTGGTACTTTCTTCATCTATTGTATATTGTATCTCATTTCCTAGATGATCATATTTTTTCAATCCTTCAAATGTATATTTCCAATTATTAGCTTCTGTTATAGTTTGGCTTACTACTATTTCTTCTCTATTTTTTACTTGTAGTACAATTCTACTTGGTCTTTTCTCTGCTTGATTGTTGTTGTCATCCCATACCTTTTCTCCGGTTATACTTGTCTTTTCATCTGGTACTGTAAATGTATTTGTTATGATATTTCCTACAATTCCTTTGGTATAGAATTTTAAGCTTTCTTTTTCATCTACTGTATAATTTATTTCATTTCCTAAACTGTCATATTTTGGTAAGTTTATAAAGGTATATTTCCAATTTTCATTTTCAGTTACCACTTGTTCTTGTACAATTTTTTCTCCTTCTTTTACTTGTAATGTAACACTTGTTGGGCGTTTTTGTGCCTCATTATCGTTATCATTCCATTTTTTCTCTACGGTTACTTCTACCGTTTCATTTGGTACTTCAAACTTGTTGGTTACAGTATATCCTTCTATTTTTTCTTTTACATAAAATTTACTTCCTGTTTCTTTTTCATCTATTGTATAAACTATCTCATTTCCTAGATTATCATATTTTGGTAGATCAAATGTATATTGCCAATTCATCGCTTCTGCTACTGTTTGTTCTGCTACCACTGTTTGTCCATTTTTTACCTGTAATGTAATACTTATTGGACGTTTTCCGGCTTCATTGTTATTATCATTCCAACTCTTTACTCCTGTTATTTGTACTCTTTCATTTGGTACTTCAAACTTGTTGGTTACAGTATATCCTTCTACTTTTTCTTTTACATAGAACTTACTTCCTGTTTCTTTCTCATCTATTGTATAAACTATCTCATTTCCTAAACTATCATATTTTGGTAAATCAAATGTATATTGCCAATTCATTGCTTCGATTACGGTTTGTTCTGCTACTACAGTTTGTCCATTTTTTACCTGTAATGTAATACTTGTTGGTCGTTTTCCGGCTTCATTGTTATTATCATTCCAACTCTTTGTTCCTGTTATTTGTACTCTTTCATTTGGTACTTCAAATTTATTTGTTACGGTATTTCCTTCTATCTTTTCTTTTATATAAAATTTACTTCCTGTTTCTTTTTCATCTATTGTATAAGTAATTTCATTTCCTAAATTATTATACTTTGGCAAATTGGTAAATGTATATTTCCAATTAGTTTCTTCGGTTACTGTTTGACTTGCTACTACACTTTCTCCATTCTTTACTTGTAATGTCACACTTGTTGGTCTCTTTTGTGCTTCATTGTTATTATCATTCCAAGTTTTGATTGCTTCTATCTCTACTGTTTCTCCTGGCACTTCAAATGTATTGGTTACTACATTTCCCTCTACTGTTTTTACATAAAAATCTAGTGCTTCCTTTTCATCTACGGTATAGTTTATTTCATTTCCTAAACGATCGTATTTTGGTAAATTTGTAAAGGTATATTTCCAATTAGTTTCTTCACTTACTACTTGCTCTTGTACAATATTTGTTCCATTTTTTATTTGTAATGTTACGCTGGTTGGACGCTTATTTGCCTCATTATTATTATCATTCCAATTTTTCTCAGCTGTTATTTCTATGGTTTCATTTGGCACCTCAAATTTATTCGTTACAGTATAACCTTCTATTTTTTCTTTTACATAGAATTTACTTCCTGTTTCTTTTTCGTCTATTGTATATGTAATTTCATTTCCTAAACTATCATACTTTGGCAATTCAAAGGTATATTGCCAATTCATTCCTTCTGTTACTGTTTGTTCTTGTACAATATTGGTTCCATTTTTTACTTGTAATGTGATACTTGTTGGACGTTTTTCTGCTTCATTACTATTATCATTCCAGTTTTTTACCCCTATTATTTGTACTTTATCATCTGGTACTGTAAACGTATTTGTGATTACATTTCCTACGACTGTTTTTGTGTAAAATTCTAAATCTTCTTTCTCGTCTACGGTATATACTATTTCTTCTCCATTATCATCGTATTTATCTAAGTTTGTAAATGTTACTTTCCAATTATTTGACGCATTTGCTTCTTTTTCTTCTAGTAATATTCCTGCCTTCTTTAACTGGATTGTTACCTTTTCTGGTCTTCTAGTTGTCCCTTCATCTCCTACCCATTTCTTTTCTACTTCTATTTCTGTTTTGTCTATTTTATTTGTTATATTATTTCCTGTTATTTCTGCTATATAATCTGTTACTGTTTCTTCTTCAATTGTATATACAAATTCACTTACTCCCTCTTTATATACGGGTACATTTTCAAAGGTATAACTCCAATTATCTGCTTCTGTTACTGTTTTGACTGCATACTCTGTTCCATCTTGCATTAGTTTTATAGTAATGTTTGCTGGTCTTAATCCTAATGCATTTTCATTATCTTCCCATATTTTTCTTCCACTGATTTCTTTGGTAATAGTACTTGTATCTAATTCTACATTTACTTTATTTGAATTAATTCCGACTATATTATCAATTGGGTTTCCTGTTATTTCATCGATTGCTCTCCAATTTGTATAACACATATTTTTGCTTCCTACATTTCCACTTGCTGGTAATTCTTCTGGAGCTTGCATAACGATTGTTGCATACACAATACTATTTTCAGCTATTACCTTATCTTGTCCATCTGTTCCTTTTCTTAAATCTACGCAAATAGACTTAATTTGTTCATTACTTACTCCACTTGGAGCTACCCATAGTTTTTGTGCACTATCATAACTTAACTCTTTCCATTCACTACTTTCTGTTAAACTTCCTGTTGTGTCACTTTCAGAATAATATACCTTTGGAGCAAATCCTTTTTCTTCTGCTTCCTCTGTACTTACTCCTACAAAACTTCCTTTCCAATTTTCTGTTCCATCTAATGCTGTTTCTATATTATCATATATAATTAAATCCTTAACACTATTTGCTCCTGTTCTTGCTCTTAATTTATACTCATATTGTTCTCCCAAACTTACTTTTTGTGTTTCTGTTAAATAGGCGTCATTGGTTAAGTTTGTTTTTACAGATACATGTACATCTTGATTGGTTGAGACTGCGTCAATAATGTTTAACTTTATAGAATCATATAATATAGTTTCATCTGTATTTCCATCATGATCTATATCACTTGCTAAGCTATCATATACACCAGTATCCTGTAAATTATATCCGCTATACTTCGCCAAAAATACATTATCATCCATATATGTTCCATATCCATATATCTCATATTCTGCACCATTTTCTATATATGAATCATACGTTACTTTTATTGGTATGTTAAGCTGTAATAAATGTACTTCAGAATTTACAAAATTTATTAAATTTAAAGGTTCATCTATATGATCTAAAATTAATTCGATATAAGTACGGCCTGATCCCTTATAATCCTTATCTATATATACTGTCATATGTTCTTTCGCATATTCCTCATATTCATCTTTTGATAGAAAATTGGTTCCATCTGATTTCAAAATTTTTTTATATTCATTATAATCGCCAGTCCAAATATTAGAATTCTCTATTATGTTTTCTTCTGTACCATTCAATTCAACTCCTTTAGGTAAAATAGCATACATTTTACATCCTTTAAATGTATCTAATGTATCAGAAAAAGCATCTTTTTGTAATATAAAATCAATTCTAGAATAAAAATATTCATTAATATTATCTTTTTGTAAACTTGTTCCATAGTGACTAATTAACTCTACATTTAATTTTTCAGACCCATAAGATACGCTTGCATAAGCTCTTTGTTTGTACTTTCCATATGTATTCATATCATACTCTGCTATATTATTTTGAGTAAATTCATTGTTATAACTATCTAGTCCTACTTCATTTTGTAGTTCTAATTCTCCCACTTCATTTCTTGTATATATTTCTAAATAATTAAAATTATATATTTCTCCTACTTCTGCTACATTTTCTTTTCTTGTTATATAATATCGAGATTTAATTCCAGTATTTCCATTAGTTGAAATATTAAGTCCTTCCTGTAAATCATAAATTTCAAAATACCAATCAATTATTTCTTCTTCTTTTTCAAAATTTATTTGCTTAGTTGTACTTTGGTTTTTAAATGTCTCTCCATATTGAACATATTCATCTGTTCCTCTATATCTTATAAATACCGCACAATCATATTTTTCTTCTTGTAAAATTGTACTATTTCCATTTTTAAAATCTTTAAAATTAATTTTTATTGAGCTTAAATAATAATCTTCTTTATCTAACATAGAAAAATTGCTATTTTCATCTGTTATTCCTAATATGTCACTTCCTATTCTTACGGTTAATGGTTTTCCAGTATAAAATACATTACAACCATGTTGAAAACTAACTAATGTTTCATAGCCATTTAATGTATTTGTATAATTAACATATTCACAATAATAATCATTCTTTTCAGTTATTCCATATAAATCTCCTGTATAAATAAATTCAAATTTACTCAAATCACTTGTTATAACTTGACTTGATAATATAGATTCTTCTTCCTCATCTTGATAAATTCCCATATATACAAATTCTGTATCTATAGTTTGATCTTTATAACTTTCTTTTGGGTACCCTATATATACATATGTTGTTGTTGTTTCTCTATAACTTGTAGAATAATCGCTACTTATCCCATCTTTTACAAAATAATAATCATCATTTTTTTCTGATATAATATTCATATTATTATCCAATATTACACAATCTGTAGATGGAACTTTTACTTTTAAATATGGTAACTTATTAAAATAATCAGCACGTATCGTATTTCTTACATTATTATCTTGTGAACTTTGACTAATGGAATATTTTATCCAAATATAATCTTCTGCGTCGGATGGTAATCCGTCATAGGAAGTTATCTTGAGAGCATTATTATACATTTTAAATGTCTTTTTATTTGTATAAGTGGTAAACGTAATCTCATTTGATTCTACACTTTCATTTAGGCATGCCTTCATAAGGGCAGTGACTCCATTTCCTACTTGTTTACTCCTTATAGCATAAGTAACTTGTATGGTTCCTTCAAAATTTGTATTTTCCTCTATTGCATAATTGTTATAAAAGGTATAAAGATTATTAGTGCTATCATATTCATAACTCCAATCATATTGTTTGGTAGAAGTGCTTTTTAAATCTGCTGCTATTACTTTATCTAGTGTATAACTATATTGTTGTGCTCTTTTAACGCTTTCTATCCCATCCAATGTGATTTGTAACTCACCTGGTTCATATCTTTTTTGAACATCCGTATTTCGATATGTAACTTGTAATGTCACTGTTTTTACTTCTGTATCACTTGTAGCATTCCATGTAATATCTTGCTTTTTTTCACTTCCATTATCTTCATACATATCTAACGAAATTTCAAAGTTATCATCCGATATATCTACTAATGCACTTTTTTGAGATAATGAACTTACTACTATGGTAGACATGGTTGTAATCAAAAATAGCCACAAAAATATTGTAAATATGGATACTTTTCTTTTTCGTTTCTTCTTTATTATTTTTGCATTTTTCCCCTTTTCCATATATCCATTCTCCTTTCGCTTGTTTTTTTATGTTATTTATCTTTTTTGGTATGTTACCTGCGACATAGATTTTATATTCTTAAAACTATGTTGTGTGTGTGTGTGTGTGTGTGTGTGTGTGTGTAGTATAATCATACTTTCAAAGATTTTTGTAAACATAATTTTGTTTGCTTTTTTGCAATATTCCTATTACACCCGCATACTACCATTTTTGATTTTTTTGTGCAATATTTTTTGTTTGCTATTTCGACATTTCTTTTTCTTTATTTCTTTTACAAATTTTTTCATACCTGTAACAAACCATGTCCAACATTAATATAATGATGGTAGAGCGACATGCTCTATCATTTTCAAAGGGAGGAAGAAAAATGAATAATTACGAATTTGAAAAAAGAGAACCAGATTGTTGTCAACCAGCAATTTGTATCAAAGGTAGAAAGGGGGCTACCGGACCTACAGGACCAATGGGACCACAAGGTCCACAAGGACCTCAAGGAATCCAAGGAGTTCAAGGTGCTACTGGTCATACTGGACCAACTGGACCTACAGGAGCTACTGGACCACAAGGACCTCAAGGACTTCAAGGGTTACAAGGACCTCAAGGTGCAACCGGAGCTACTGGTGCCACTGGTGCTACAGGCGTTACTGGTGCAACCGGAGCTACTGGACCTGCCGGAACACCTGGTACTACTGGTGCCACTGGAGCTACAGGTGTTACTGGTGCTACTGGAATAGCAGGAGCTACAGGCGCTACTGGAGCTACAGGTGTTACTGGTGCCACTGGCGCTACAGGCGTTACTGGTGCTACTGGTATCACAGGAGCTACTGGAGCTACTGGAACAACTGGAATTAGTAGTAATACAATTATTCCATTGTCTTCTGGTAATCCAATTACGTTAACTACAAACAATGAAAACGTAGATGGAGTTGCAAGTTTCATTTCTTTTGGTAATGGAACAGCAAGCAACATTGCACTTGCTCCAACTTTAAACTTAACTAGTTTAGACAATCACTCATTCTCAGTACCACATGATGCAATCATTAGAAACTTTTCAGCATATTTTAGCACATCAACACCACTTGATTTAACTGGTACAAATGCTATTATCACTGCAAGAATCTATAGATCAACAACAACAGACAACGTATTCTCTGAAATTCCAGGTACAGCACTTACTTTAACACCAAACTTATCTGGAAATGTTGCAGAAGGAACTGCCGTAAGAGGAATTCTTACAAATCTAAATATCCCTGTTAGTGCTCAAACAAGACTTTTAGTTGTTTTTGCTTCTAAATCACAAGGATTAAGATTCCAAAACAGTATCCAAGGATATGCAAGTGCTGGTATTTCACTTGGAGAATAATATCTTTTATTTCAAGCAAATCAAAAATAGAAGAAAGGGGGAACTCTTTCTTCTATTTTTTATCATTTATGTTTTTTATTATTCTTCATTTCTTTTCTTATCTTTTCTTTATTATTTCTATTTCTTCTTTTTTCTTTTCTCATTTTTCTTTTATATTTTTATCCTAGTGCTACATCTAAAACCATCATTAACACAAAACCCAAAGCCACACCAATGGTTCCAATATTAGAATGTTTCCCCATATGCGATTCTGGTATTAATTCCTCTACCACTACATAAATCATTGCACCTGCTGCAAAGGATAATAAATAGGGTAATAAAGGAACAACAATACTGGTTAACGCAACAGTAAAAATAGCACTAATCGGTTCTACCAAACCAGACAGGGTGCCGTAGAAGAAAGCTTTCCTTTTGGAAACGCCTTCGCTTCTTAACGGCATGGAAACAATGGCACCCTCTGGAAAATTTTGAATTGCAATTCCAATTGCTAGCGCTAATGCACCTGCAAAAGTAATTCCTGTATTTCCAATTAGTAATCCTGCAAATACTACCCCTACTGCCATTCCTTCCGGAATATTATGAAGGGTAACTGCCAAAACCATCATCGTTACTTTTTTTAGTTTTGTCTTAGGTCCTTCTGGATTTTTTTGATCTAAATGTAAATGCGGTGTAATACTATCTAATAATAGTAAAAAACCAATTCCTAACAAAAATCCTATCGTTGCAGGAAGCCATGCAATCATTCCTTGTTCATTTGCCATATCTATCGCTGGTATTAAAAGTGACCATATCGAAGCAGCTATCATTACACCAGAAGCAAAGCCTAACAATAGCTTTTCAACTTTTAAATTCATTTTATCTTTCATTAAAAATACCATAGAAGAGCCCAACAAAGTCCCTATAAACGGTATCCATAATCCTAGTAAAATACTCATTTTTTCACCTCTTTAACAAAAGGGAATTTTCCCCCCTTTTATATTATATTTTCGCTTCTTATAAATGTTCCGCAACTCTTCTTTTGGTACTAATTCATAAGCTAAAATATCTATTTTATCTTTTAGGAACGTTTCTAACAAAGTATTATCTTGAATTAATCTTTCTTTTTGTTCTTTTTTTAAAGTTTTGAGATGATATTCTAATTTAAGAGCATAACTTCTAGTATCTGTTTTCCAAGCATTTTCTAGTTTGATTGCAGTATGTCTTGCAGTATATTTTGCACAGTTTTTCTTTCTTAGAAAATGTTCTTCCATTCTTCTAGATAACTGCGTGGTAATGCCTGTATAAATAGAACCATCTTTGCAACGCAACATATAAATATAATACATTTTTTCACCTGTTTTTATTTTATCATTTGATCAAAATAAAATCCATAGAAGAAAAATGATATTTAAAAAAGACTCTAGTGAAAACACACTAGAATCTTTCTTTACTCAACTTCTTCAAACATTTCCTTTCCAACTTGACAAAGTGGGCAAACCCAATCTGCTGGTAAATCTTCAAATTTAACGCCTTCTTTTTCCTCATCGTAAATATATCCACAAATGGTACATACATATTTTTTCATGTAACTCACCTCCTTATTCTACCTTTTTATCTAAATCTAATTCTTTTATCCCTTCTTTAATAGCAGAAATAGAAATTTGTAATTTTTGTTTTTCTGCTAAGGATAAATCCAGTATTCCACTCTTGATAACGCCCTCTTTTCCTATCAAAGTAGGCGTACTAATAAATAATTTTTCGGGCTCATAATAACTACATACTGGCATTACACATTGCCTATCTTCTAATATTGCATTTGTAATTTCACATAAGCACATAGCTACTCCATAGCAAGTAAAGCCTTGCTTTTGACAAACTTTAAAACCAGCCTCTTTCATTTCTTGTTCTATTTTATCTAACTGATCAACAGGTAATATTTCTTGAATCGAATTTTCATGTACATAACATTTAGACCACACTGGAAAAGCTGTTTTTCCATGCTCACCTAAAACATAGCCGTAAACCTCATATTTGCTTTTATTTACCTCTCTAGCAAGGAAACTTTTTAATCTAATACTATCTAGTAATGTACCAGTTCCGATTACCTTTTCTTTTGGACAATTAGAATAAACATAAGTTGCATAACACATAACATCTAATGGATTACTTGCTATCAAATAAATACCGGAAAATCCTGTCTTTTTTACATTTTGGATAATCTCTTTTATAATTTGATTTGCCTTTTTTAAATCCTCCATCCTAGACTTTTTATTTCCATTTTGGCTAACCCCTGCTGTTATACAAACAATATCTGCCTCACTACAATCCTGATAAGAACCCGCTTGGATCTTCATATTTTGTGGCAACAAATAGCTAGCATGCAAAAGATCCTCTACTTGTCCTTCTACTTTTTCCTCATCTATATCAATGATACTAAAACAAATATCTTTAGAAGAATGTAGTAACATAGCATACACATATGCTATTCCCACATTTCCACTTCCTATTAATACAATCTTTTTCACTTTCTTTTCTCCTTTGTTTCTTTTCTTATTCTCATATTTTGCCTGTTATTTAATTTTTCTAAAATCAACTTGCAAATAATACTTTTTCTGATTTATATTGTTTAATAATATGCGTCAAAATAATGGCAATATAAAGAATAGTAGAACCAACCATTAGTAAAATATTGGTTATATCTATCATACCATTATTGATATCTGTAAATAATAAAGTAAAGTTTAAAAATGGTACAATAGACAATATAGCAGTGGTTTTAACTCCTATCATAAATGCAATCATCCCAGGAAATAAAGAGATAAATGTTAAAGGTGTTAACGCACTTTGTGCCTCTTTAAAAGTTTTAGAAGTACTTGCAATGGCAATACATAATCCACTAATAAACAAAGAATACATGATAATTACAACAATAGCAAATAGAACACTTGTCATTGAATACATCATATCTACTCCTTCATATATCGTAAACATGTTTTGCGTAAAGAATAGGGCAATGATCGCAAGTAATAAACTTGCAATTCCTGTAATAATAGAAGAAACAGTTACTCCTAAAAACTTTCCTAAAATAATATCTCTGCTTTTAATTGGAAATGTAAGTAATGTTTCTAATGTTCCTCTTTCTCTTTCTCCTGCAGTTGTATCGGTTGCTGGATAAGTTGCAGATACTGTAATTGCCATTATAATAAATAAAAAGGCATAATTTTTAATATAACCTGCAAAGAAATTCTCTTGTTCCATGACATTTTCTTCTACAGTGATCACGTTTAGTACCTCTTGTGCTGGAATATGATTTGCCTCTAAAAGCTGTTGTTGTAGAAGTTCCTTATACACACGGTAATAGTTTTCCATTAGACCGGTTGCATACGCACTCGTATCCGATCCATCACTATTCATAATATACCTATTTTCCTCTTTTGAAACATATAAATCAATTTCACCTTGATCAAATTTTTGTTTTAACTCCTCTTCTGATCCCGTTATTATCTCTATATTCATTTCTTTTGCAATATTTTGTTCTATTTCTGACATCTCATAAGCAAAACCAATTTGGTTATATTCTTCTATTCCTTTATTTGCTTGCGCCTCAAATAAAGCAGACATTCCAATTACTAGAAGTGGAATAAACATTGGAATCACTAACATCATAGCAAGAGATTTTTTATCTCTAAACACTTCTCTTAATTCTTTTTTCAAAATATTCCATAAATTACTCTTCATGAAAATCTCCTCCTATTAATGCAAAAAAGGCATCTCTTAAATTGCTTGTATTAGTATCTTTTTTAATTTCCTCTGGGCTTCCTACCTTCATCATCTTCCCTTTATTAATCATAATAACCCTATCACAAATATTTTCAGCTTCCTCCATATAATGGGTAGAATACAAAATCGTTTTTTGATTCTTCCTTTCTTCTTTTATGAAGTTTAAAATAATTTGACTAGAAATAATATCTAAACCTGTAGTTGCTTCATCTAAAATATAATACTTAGGATGATGAACTAAACACCTAGCAAGATTTACTTTTTGTGTCTGTCCTGTAGATAAATTTGCTATCTTATTATACAAGAAGTTTTCAATTTTTAATGTCTTAGCAATTTCCTTAATCCTATTTTCACTTTCTTCCTCAGAAACACCATAAATTTGACAACACATTTTTAGTAATTCATATGTAGATAATGTATCATATAACTTGGTATTTCCAGATAAATAAGCAATTTTTTGTTTAATCTCTATTTCATGATCATGATAGCTCATTCCATCAAATGTAATCGTTCCTTGTGTAGGCTCTAATATACCTGCAATCATTCTTAGAAGGGTGGTTTTACCAGCACCGTTTGGCCCTAGTATTCCAATAATCTCTCCATCTTTTGCCTCAAATGTAATATTTTGATCTGCATAAAACTCTTCTTTTTCTTTCTTATTTTTATTTCTAATAAATTTTTTCGTTACATTTTCTACTTTAATCATCTTTTTTCCTTTCCATGAATTCTTTTGAAATCATTTTATTTTAACGAATATGATCTTTTCTACTCCATACACTTACAAACATCTACCCACTCTTTATACCTAGAAGCTTTTTCAAGCTCTTCTAATGTTAATTTAACTGCACTATTAGAACTTCCAGCTGCTGGATAAATACACTGAAATCTTTTTAAAGAATTATCTAAATAAATCTCTACATTCTCTTTTACTCCAAAAGGACAAACGCCCCCAACAGCATGACCAATGTACTCTTCTACATGATCCAAAGGTATCATCTTGGCTTTGGTATGAAACTTGGCTCTATATTTTTGATTATCTATCTTCATATCCCCTGCCGTTGCAATTAAAATAGGGGTATTATCTACAAGAAAAGCAAGTGTTTTTACAATTTCTTCTTTTTGACAATGAATGGCTTTTGCTGCTTCCTCTACCGTTGCAGAAGAAACTGGAAATTCCATGATATTTTCTTCTAATCCATAATGTTTTAAATATTCCTTTGCTATTTGAAATGACATATTTCCTCCTTCTATGAAAACGTAATTTCTTTTATCATTTGGTATAGTTTATCTGCTAAAACTTGATGACTTTCTTTTGTTAAATGTACTCCATCAATTCCTGTTTTTAATTCTGTATTTTGGACAAAATAGCAATGATTCCTACTTGCAATATTTTTATATACTTCATTTGCTTTTAAAGATTTCTCATGAGCCCCTTCATATTTTCCAGATGAGTCTTCATGAACAACAGGTGGCGCAATGATCAATAATTTAGGAGATCTTCCATCTACCTGTGATTTTTTATTTAAAATGACTTTTACAAAATACTCCTCAAAAATTTCTCCTATTTCTTCCATGGATTTATGATAAACCTTTTTTAATTCATTGGTTCCTAACAAAATAATTACTAGATCAATAGGATCATGTGTATCTAGACAAGGAAGTAAATACTTAAAACCATTTCTTCCTTCTTTTCCTGGTCTTTCATCATTAGAAATCAAAGTTCTGCTATTTAAGCCCTCTTCTATAATTTCATAATTTTCTCCTAATTTTTGAGCAAGTACTTTTGTCCAGCGTTCCTTCTCCCCATATCTTTGATGATCAGAACCTGAAATATATCCCCATGTATTAGAATCTCCATAACATAATATTCGAATCATTTTTTCACTCCTTTTTATTTTTATCTTTCTTTTTGATAAAAGAACCAATGACCATACCAACAGACATTCCAATTCCAACGCCTAAAGACATACCTATCCCCATTTGATCATATAGCATTCCAAAAGTAATTCCTATTGCTATTCCAAAGCACATTCCAATAGACATTCCTTCTAACATATAATCATCAAGTTCTGTTTCATGACTCTTTTTATTTTCTTTTTTCTCTTTCTTTTCTTCTTTCACACATTTCCCTCCTTATTTTCTATCATCTTTTTTGCATAAGAACATTGTGCAACCAATTTTTTCTGATATTTCTCAGCATTTTGGATGACACACATCACTAGTTTTTTAGCAATTCCTTTTCCTTGATACGCACTATCTACTTCTGTACGAATGATATTCCAAGTATCTTCCTTTTCTAAAAAAATACATTTTCCAACACAAAGATCCTGATCAAAGGCAAGTGCTTGATGATTTTCTTGATCCCATAAAATTTTAATCATATTTTCACCCATTCTTATACAAATTCATTTATAGCTATTGTATCATAAATAAAAAGCATTGGCAATCTATACCATAAAAAAAGAGTATCTACACTATATCTATGTGTAAATACTCTTGCATATTATCTAATATGCTATTTAAGAGTGCTAATCTCTGCCACTGACACCTTCTTGATTTAAATCTCCTGCGTAATAATACGAAGAACATGCAGTTCCATCTTTCTCTTTGGCAAACTTATCGCCTGTACAATTGCAAACACGAATTTTATCTAATCTACAAGTACAATTTTCGATACAATTATGTACGCAGTCTACAACATTACATTCAATCTTAAGGTCATTTTCTTTTTTCGACATTTTGATCAACTCCTAAACATAGTATTTGTTATTTTCAAAAAAATATGTATGCTAAATTATTTTTTGGTCACATTACGATATACTTTTCCATTTTTTAATTTGACACTATCTCTTAATTTTCTATGATAAGTAATGGTAAAACGATGTACTTCATCTTGCAAAAAAGTTAAAAAATTTAAAATATTTTTATGTTCTGATAAATCATATTCTTCTCCATCACTTGTCATTAATCCTCTGGTTCTATGTTTGTCATTTTTTACCATTCCATAAACATTTGTAAATTCATTTGCCTCTTTCATAGCCTCTTTTACTTTAGATAGTTGTGTCTTTCCACCATCAATAAAAATCATATCTGGAAGTGGCCAATCACTTGCATGTGATAATCTTCTTGTTAGAACTTCATACATACATTTTGGATCATCTTGTGTTAAAGTACTTTTGATTCGAAATTTTCGATACATACTTTTATTTAATTTACCATCTTCAAAACGAATCATACATCCAACAATATATTCATTTCGAATATTGGATATATCATAACATTCTATCGAATTCATCTCTTCTTTAAATCCAAGTAAGGTTGAAAGATCAGCCATCACATTATTTTTTCGATCCTCAATATTAATATATATGTTATTTTCCACCATAGTAATGAGTTTTAACTTCTCACCTTTCTTAGGGCAAAAAACTTCTAATTTAATCCCTTGCTCTTTAAAAAATTCATTTAAAAGATTTACTTTATCTTCTGCCATCTTTAAATAAATTTTCTTAGGTGTATCTTTATTATCTATATAATAATTGGTAATAATTTGACTTAAAGCTTCTTCAATTTCTTCTTCAATAATGTCTTTAATTTCTACATTATCATGAAACACCACTTTATAATCACGAATCTTAAAAATTTGAACATGCAATGTTTGATCAGATAACACATATCCAAATATATCAGTACTATTTTCATTTAAATTTGCAACCGTTTGCTTTTCACTGATTTTTTCAATTTCATCTAGTCTTTGTTTATACATACTTGCTTTTTCAAATTCCAAATGTTCAATACATTCCTCTATATTTTGATTTAAAATATCTCGTATTTTTTTCGTATTTCCTTGCAAAAATAACACAACCTGCTCAATCATTTCATGATATTTTTCAAGACTAATTTCATTCATACAAGGTGCTAAACATCTCCCTATATGATAATACAAACATGGACTTTTGATTTTTTTCTTTTCCAAATTATACCTACAACGTTTAATTGGAAAAATTTGTTTAATTGTCCTTAGTACATCACGCATAGCACTTACATTGGTATAAGGACCAAAATACATTGCTTTATCATTTTTCTTGGTTCTTGTTACATAAATAATAGGATACTTATCTTTTATGGTTACTTTAATATACGGATAAGTTTTATCATCTGTTAACATAACGTTAAACTTTGGTTTATGTGACTTAATATAATTACACTCTAACACCAAAGCCTCTACCTCATTTTTAGTAACAATATAGGAAATATCTCTTACCAAAGAAGCCATTTTCTCTATTCTAGGTGATTTATTATTTTTTTGAAAATATTGTCTTACTCTCTTTCTTAAAGAAATTGCTTTTCCTACATAAATAATGGTACCATTTTCATCTTTCATCATATAAATTCCTGGTTCAAAAGGAATATTAGATACAATTTCTCTTACATGTTCATCATAATACATAACTTTCTCCTTAAAAACAAATAGGTAACTTGCATTACCTATTCGATTACATCTACATTAATTGAAACAGTACTTGCCTCTCCTATATCATCTGTAATTCTTAGTGTACAAGTTTTTATACCAGGAGTGCTTGTGTCTACATATGCCCCATCATCAATGATCACACAATGGGAAGCATTCTTTACAAGATCTAGCACTTTTACTTTTTCTCCTACATGAAAAGTTAACTGATCGACAAAATTAATTTCTGGATTTAAATATACAATTCTTTCAATACTTTCATCTAACTCTTGTTGTTGTAATTTTTGACTTTCTATTTGACCATTTACAAGAGCAACTCCAGATAAAATAATTGCAATCACACCCACTCCATAAGAAATTCTTTTTCCTACTGTTTGACTTGTATTCTTGTTTTTACCTTCTTTTTTACCTTTTTCCATATAACCACCTGACTATATTGTAACATACTCCAAAACAATATTCAAGAAAATCACAAAATTCCATTTTGTCAATGATGATCAAAAAGAGCCTCCTAAAGAAAGCTCTTAAAAAATTTTATTTTTTATACTTTTTTCACATTTTTCTTTTGTCTATTTCTTACAATAAAAACTCCACTAATTCCAATAACAGCTACAACTAAAACTACAACATATACCCAAATAGATATATCTGATGTATCTACTGGTGGTTCATATGTGCAAGTATTCACAATTGTATAACCATCAATTGACTTTTCGTAATACTCCGCTGTTTCTTTTTCATCAACACTATACTCTATTTCATTACCCAAACTATCATATTTTGGTAACTTAAACGAATAACTCCATGAATCTGATTCTGTAACTTTTTGTTCAGCTACAACTTCATCACCAACTAAAACTTGCAATACAACACTATTTGGACGTTTGCCATATTCATCATTGTTATCTTCCCATTTTTTTACTGCTTTTACCAATACTTGTTCATTTGGTACTACAAACTTGTTCACAACTTTTTGATTGAACATATCTGTATTTTCAACCGTTTCTTTCTCATAGAAAATACTATCTATTCTTTCGGATAAAGTATAGTTTATTTCATTACCTAAATTATCATATTTTGCTAAATCAAAGGAATAACTCCAATTTGTTTTTTCACTTACTTCTGCTTCTGCTACGACTGTTTCTCCATTTTTAATTTGTAATATTACACTTTCTGGTCTTTTTTCAGCTAAATTATCGTTATCATTCCATTCTTTTGTTCCTACTATTGTAATCCTATCTTCTGGTACCACAAACTTATTTGTAATTACATTTCCTACTATATTTTTAACATAAAATTCACTTTCAAATGTTTCATCTACTGTGTAACTGATTTCATTTCCTAAGTTATTGTATTTTGGTAATTCAAAGGTGTATTCCCAATTTGTTGTTTCACTTACTTCTGCCTCTGCTACTACTATTTCTCCATTTTTTACTTGTAATATGATACTTTCTGGACGTTTTTCTGCTTCATCATCGTTATCATCCCAACTTTTTTGTACTTTGATTTGCACTTTTTCATCTGGTACTACAAATTTGTTAATGACTACATTTTCTTCTACTCCTATCTTTTGATAGAATTTGTTTCCTATTTCTCTTTCATCTATACTATATTCTATTTCATTTCCTAGACTATCATATTTTGGTACTGTAAACTCATATCTCCATAAATTATTTTCATTTACTTCTGCTTCTGTTACTACCGCTCCATTTGCTTTTACTTGTAATGTTACACTTTCTGGTCTCTTTCCTGCCTCGTTTTCATTATCTTGCCATTCTTTTTGTCCTACTATTTTTATCTTATCATCCGGTACGGTAAATGTATTCGTTACTACATTTCCTAACACTGTCTTTGCATAAAATTCTGACGTTTCTTTTTCATCTACGGTATATACAATCTCATTTCCTAAGTTGTCATATTTTGGTAAGTTTGTAAAAGTATGTTTCCAATTTTCTTTTTCTGTTACTACTTGTTCTTGTACAACTTCATTTCCATTCTTTATCTGTAATGTGATACTTTCTGGTCTTCTAGTTGTCCCTTCATCTCCTACCCATTTCTTTTCTGCTTCTATTTCTATTTTATCATTTGGTACTACAAAGGTATTTGTTACTACCGTATCACTTGTATTCTCTTTTTGATAAAAGATACTATTTGTACTTTCTTCATCTATTACATAATGTATTTCATCTGCATTTTCATCATACTTTGGCAAATTGGTAAATGTATATTTCCAATTATTTTGCTCATTTACTTCTTGTCTTGCTACTACTTGATTTCCATCTTTTACTACTAACACAATATTATTTGGTCGTTTTTCTGCTTCATTATTATTATCATTCCATTTCTTTTCTCCTGTTATACTTACAGTTTCCCCTGGTACCTCAAAGGTGTTTGTTATTGTATTTCCTACCACTGTTTTGGTATAAAATTCTGGGGTTTCTTTTTCATCTACCGTATATATGATTTCATTTCCTAATTCATCATATTTTGGTAGTTCAAATGTATGACTCCACTGATCATTACTTGTTACTTCATATTCCCCTACTACTTTATTATTTGCTTTTACTTGTAACACAATGCTTTCTGGTCTTTTTCCTGCTTTATCATTATTATCATTCCATGTTTTTTGTACTACTATTTTTACAGTATCGTTTGGCACTACAAAAGTATTTGTGACTACTGTACTACTTGTATTTTCTTTTTGATAGAAGATACTATTTGTATTTTCTTCATCTATTGTATATTGTATCTCATTTCCTAGACGATCATATTTTTTCAATCCTTCAAATGTATATGTCCAATTATTAGCCTCTGTTACAGTTTGACTTGCTACCACTTCTTCTCCATTTTTTACTTGTAGTACAATACTACTTGGTCTTTTTTCTGCTTTGTTATTATCATCATCCCATACTTTTTCTCCAATTATACTTGTTTTTTCATCTGGTACTGTAAAAGTATTTGTTATTACATTTCCCACAATACCTTTGGTATAAAATTTTAAATTTTCTTTTTCATCTACTGTATAATTTATTTCATTTCCCAAACTGTCATATTTTGGTAAATTTGTAAAAGTGTATTTCCAATTTTCATTTGCACTTACTACTTGTTCTTGTACGATTTTTTCTCCTTCTTTTACTTGTAATGTTATACTACTTGGTCGTTTCCCAGCTTCGTTATCGTTGTCATTCCATTTCTTTTCTACAGTTACTTCTACAGTTTCATTTGGTACTTCAAATTTATTTATTACAGTATATCCCTCTATTTTTTCTTTTACATAGAATTTACTTCCACTATCTTTTTCATCTATAGTATATACAATCTCATTTCCTAAACTATCATACTTTGGTAATTCAAATGTATATTGCCAATTTGTTGTCTCACTTACTTCTTGTTCTGCCACAACTAAATCTCCATTTTTTACTTGCAACATCAGACTACTAGGACGCTTTCCTGCTTCATTATTATTATCATTCCAACTTTTTATTCCGGTTATTTGTATTTTATCATCTGGTACTGTAAATGTATTTGTTATCACATTTCCTACTACTGCTTTGGTATAAAATTCTAAATCTTCTTTCTCATCTACGGTATATACGATTTCATCTCCATTATCATCATATTTATCTATATTAGTAAATGTTACTTTCCAATTGTTGGATTCATTTGCTTCTTTTTCTTCTAGTAGTACTCCACCTTTTTTCAACTGTATCGTTACTTTCTCTGGTCTTCTACTACTTCCTTCATCTCCTACCCATTTCTTCTCTACTTCTATTTCCGTTTTATTTATCTCATTTGTAATATCATTTCCACTTATTTCTATTTTGTAATTTGTTACTGCTTCTTCTTCAATTGTATATACAAATTCATTTCCTACATTATCTCTATATACCGGTACATTTTCAAAAGTATAGTTCCAATTATCAGCCTCTGTTACTGTTTTCTTTGCATATTCTGTTCCATCTTGCATTAATTTTACTACAATACTTGCTGGTCTTAATCCTAATGCATTTTCATTATCTTCCCATATCTTTCTTCCACTGATTTCTTTTACGATATCTTTTTTACTGATTTCTACATTCACTTGATTTGAATAGATTCCTTCTACATTATCTATCACTGTACCTAATGGATCAATTGCTCTCCAATTTGTCCAGAACATATTATTGGCTGATGTCATTAAATTTTTATCGTCTGGTGCCTGCATTTTTACTAGAACAAATACAACACTGTTTGAATTAAGTTCCATTTCGCTTCCATCTTCTTTATATCTTAAATCTACACAAATCGATTTTACTATACTTTTATCTACACTATCATCTAATAATAACCACTTATCTGGCACTTCGGTTAATTTTCCTGGATTTAGTTCTGTTGAATAATATACTTTTGGTGCATATCCCTTTGACTCAGCATAACTAGTATCTACTCCTAAAAAGCTTCCTTTCCAACCTTCACTAATATCTGCTCCATTTTCATCAAGTATTGTTTCTATATTGTCATAAAGTATTAAATCTTTAATACTATTTGCTCCGGTTGTCACACGTAATTTATAATCATACTCTCCACCTGCGCTTACTTCCGCTGTTCCTTCTACATATCTTCCTTGTGTTAAATCTGTTCTTACTTGTTTAATGACTGCTTGATGAGAAGCTACTGCGTGTATTATATTTAAAGTTCTCTCAGCATAAGTGAGTTTTTCTGTTGTATCTCCATCTTGATCTATATCAATTGCTAGGCTATCATATTTTCCATTATCAATGCTTGTTGACCTACCATAATCATACTCTTGATTATTCCACATACTATATACATAATTTGTATAACTTGTTCCATATTCTAATATACTTTCATATGGTATTTCTACTTGTATATTATAACTTATATAAAAATCGTTCAATTGCAATCGATGTGTTAAATAATAACTCCAATCTATTTCATTTAAATTTGTTATAATACTTATTTTTGTTCTTCCACTATCCTTATAGTTATAATCAATTTCTATTTCTGTATTTTCTTTTATATATTCTTCTAAATCTTGCTTAGTTGCAAAAGCTGTTCCATCTTTTAATTTTAAATTGTTATATGCATTACTCTGATCAAATAATGTTAGATTATTTATAATCTCTTCTCTGTTATATCCTAAATATATTCCTTCTGGTAATATATCATATGTTTTCAAAATCACATCTTTATTTATTTCATAATGATTTATATACAATTCACTTTTTAACTTATGCATACATGTATACTTTTCTTCCGCCACATTATTTTGTTTAAAATAAGATTCTTTCATTGCAGATAATGAAGCGCCTCCACCATCTATATTTATATCCTTATAGGCTCTTTGCATATAAGTTCCATAAGTTTCTTGATCATACTCTGCCACTTTTAACTTTGCAGACTCTGCACTATAACTATCTAGTGTTGGTTCATTTACTAAAGTTCTATTTCCCTCTTCATTTTTATGATATACTTGTATATAATCAAAATTATATATCTTTCCAACTGCACAATCTTGTGTATGTATATTAGTATATACAAACATTTTTTCGGCATTATTATACAAAGTTTTATCTAAATCTTTTATTATCACTTTTATTCCTACTACATCCTCATTTTCAAATGCTATACAATCATTTAATGTATAAAAACCATTAGGTAAAAGAAATACTTTGCCTTCTCCAGTTATTCCAGTTTTATATGTTACATATTCATTTGTATTAGCATATCTTACTTGCAATTCCCATTCATACCCTATTAGCTTATCACCTTCAATACCAGTATATTTATTATACGTATAAAATACTGGTATTGCCACTCCTATAAAATGGTACTCATTATCCTCTAATTTTGTTATCTCTCCACTTTCTCTTGTTATATATAGCAAATCATCCCCTATTTCTACATCCATTATTGAATCTGTATAAAAGGCTTTTATTTCGTTTAAAAGCCAATATGCTTCCTCACTTTCTTTGGATTTTATTGAATTTAAATACACAGCATGAGATACTAAGTCTTTTGATATGTCATACAATTCACCTTTATATTCAAAGTCAAATTCTACTAAATTTACTGTTATATCATCTTCTGAAAGTTTTTGTATTTCTTCTTCATCTTCATATCTTCCCCATAACTCTGCTATATTTGTTATACTATCTCCCTCATTATATTTAGTCTTTGGATATCCTACATAATAATAAGAATCAATTGCTAAATAATAATACATATTATCTTCTCGTGGTTCTATTTTGTTAAAACCTTGATCATATAATACACAACCTTCTGGCAATTGTTCTTTTATACATTCAAGATTCTCATCTCCACTAAAACGTCTAAAACTCTTTGAATTTGCTGTATAAGCACTTATTATTGCACTATCACTCTCTTCCCATGAAAAGCTATATTTTATCCAATAATAATTATCTAATATATCTTTTATTGGGGTATAATCTTCTTTAGGTGCCACTTCTGCATTTTTTTCTAAAGTATAACCTTTTTTAATACTTGTATAATGAAAATTACAGATATTTGATTCCATTGCTATAATTTCATCTGCTTCTATATTTTCTTTTATTTTTGCCTGAAACTCTAGATCTGTCTGTATTTTAAAACATGGTTTTAATTCATATACAATTTGTATGGTTCCTTCAAAATGTTCATTTTCTGCAATAGAAGTATTATTTGTAAATACATATATATTGTTTTCTTCATCATAACGATAACTCCAATCATACTGTTTCTCACTACTTTCTTCTTTATCAGCTGCAATTACAGTATCTGGATAATAATATTGATTGCTTTCGCTTCCATTTTTTCCAAAGCCTGATACTTCTATAATAATTTCTCCTGGACTATATGCTTTCCCTGTTGTACATGCATAATTCATTTGCATTGTTAATTGCTTTTTTGCACTACTACCAGTTGCATTCCATGTAAAATCTGTAATTGCCTGATTTGGTGTACCACTATTCCTATCATACATTACAAGTTGTATATTCCAGTTATTATCAGGTATTTCTATTGCATTCTTTTTTGTAAATGTTCCTATAGTGATGGTAGACATAGTTGTAATCAAAAATAGCCACAAAAGTATCGTAAATATAGATACTTTTCTTTTATGTTTTTTCTTATTTTCTTTCGGCTTTTTTGTTTCTTTTTCTTGCTTTTGCATATTTTTTCTCCTTTCCATTTTCCTTTTCGTATGATTAACTCCAACATAATTTTTTATGTTTTTAAATCATGTTGTGTGTGTGTGTGTGTGTGTGTAGTGTAATCATACTTTCAAAGTTTTTTTGTTAACATAAATTTATTTGTTTTTCTGCAATATTTCTATTACAACCGCATACTACCATTTTTATTTTCGTTTTGCAATAAAGCAAAAAAAATAATAAAATTATTTTATGAAAAGTTCACCTTAATGATATAATTGAGGTATGAGAACAGAAATGA
>CALXBS010000023.1 GCA_944386605.1 uncultured Clostridia bacterium
AAGAAAGTTCCTCTAAATAATAATATCTTAAAATTTTATTATAAGGTGATTTTAAACTATCTACTAAATTTAAAATAATCTCTCTTTTTTCTTGTTCCATAATATCCTGTTCTATATTTCTTTCATCTATATAATTTTCTAACAATAATATGTTATCCGTTGTCATATTTTCTAATTTTTTGCTTTTACTTTTTAATACATCTTTACATTTATTCAAAGCAATTTTACATATAATATTTTTGATTTCCTTTTCAGGAAGGTTCCCATATCTTTCAAAATTAGAATAAAAACTAACATATACCTCTTGCGTAATATCTTCTGCGTCTAAAGAATTTAAGAGCATATCATAACATATTTTATAAATTAATTTGCTATATTTTTCTATTAAATATTCAATGCTCATTTCTCCCCCTACTTTTCTATACACCATATAACGACCTTGTTTTAAAAAAGATAACAATTATTTATTCAGATTATATCATGAAAGTCAAATTTGACATAAAATTGAAAGCATGTTATAATACTTTTGTTATAGTAGCCAAAACCTTAATGATTATAAGAGGAGGATTTAAAATGAAAATCTCATTTAAAATTCGGTATAACGGAAAGATAAAACTTGCTTTACTATCAAGCCTTTTTCCGATTGCATTATTCTTTTTACTTTTAATATTTCATATTCCTAAAAATCTATTTCTCTTTTTTATTATTCTCCTCATTGCAATCGGTTATGATATTTTTTCGCTTTTAAAGCTCCAAGTTTATCATAAATTATTTATGAGTTATCTTGATATTTCATGCGAATTAGCTGAAAAAATATGTGCCCAAACAGAAAACACAAGATCAAAAGCAAGTATTATTTTACATTTAAATGATATCAATAGGAAACTGAATTTCTATCAAAGTGCATTATCAAAAAGTAGTTTTCAGCTACTATTAAAACAAAAAAATGCCTGTTATGATTATTTAAAGCTCTTAGAGCAAAAAAATGAGTCCACCTAAATGGTGGACTTATATTTTTATATACAACACTGTCATATTAGAAGCATTATCTTCTACATAAACAGTGATATACTCATTTCCTCTTACAATAGGAATTTTATTACCAGTTATATCTGTACCATGGTTTGAAAAATAACTGGATATATTTTCTTCTATTTTTCCATAATCATATTTTACACATTTAATGCCACTATCATGATCATATAGCTCCTCTATAGTATAATATCCAAAAATTTCTGCATTATACGCATCGCTTAAAGTAATGTGTTCACTAACAGTAAGCGTTGGCTTTATCTTATCAATATTTTTAATTTCATAGGATGTCTCACAATTTTTCTTTCCATCTTGATAACTTACTTTAATTGTTCCATTAGAAGATTTTTTTACTAGATAAACATATTCTCCTTCTACTTGCTCATATGTAGCATATTCCATAACCATAATATCAGTATACTTTTGAGGTATTTTTATCTTTACACTAACATCTTGATTTGTCCAATCTGTTTCATCAGGAACAAATACAATCATCTCATCCGTTTCATTCACAGTATTTTTTGCCCATTTTTCCACTTGTTCTGTTAAAGTATAATATTTTTCTCCATCTATTTCTAACCCTTCTAAATAATACACTTTCCCTGTCGTTATAGAAAGAGCGTAATAATCCTTTTCTGAATTTCCTTTACCATATTTTAATTCTGTATACCCAGCTTTCGCATAATCAATTTTAGAAAGAATGATTTGATTATTTTCTATTGCTTCATCTTGAAACTGAGTTAAGCTTTGAGTAGAAAGTACACTTAAATCCAAAATATAGTTCTCCGATGTTATCGGATATTGTTCATGAACGGTATAATAAGAATGGACTGCAAGTTGAAGAGACTCCAACTCACTTGCAAACATTTCTTTTGAAATATTTTGATAGACTTGCTTCATAGAAATCGTTGCAGTAGTTATTATTAAAATCATGATTAGTAACGCAGTCATTAGCGACACTAATGAAATTCCATGTTTACTTTTCATTTATACCACCCACTTCCACGATTTCATAGGTATAATTGGACGCATTATCTTCTATATAAATTGTAATTACCTCATCTGTAGAATCTAGAAGAATCATAGAGTGATTTACGGGAATTCCCTCTCTTGAAAAATAATCTACTATTTGTTCCTCTGCAACTCTTTTTTTAGCATATTTTAAACTTTTAATTCCACTACTATCTTTAATATCTTCTATCACGATTGCATTTTGCAAAGAATCATAATGATAATAAAACTCTGGCGCCTGGTTATCATAAGATGTAACTTGATAGCTTGTTTGTAACTTTTGATGATTGATTTCATAAGACACTTGAATCAAATAATTTCCAGCAACTTGATCAATGATATAACTTTTCTCTGTTATATCCGTAATAGCTTGTACCTCTTTTCCATCTAATAATACAGAAATAGTAACATTTTGATACTCTTCTGGAATCGTCACCTTGGTAATTACATTTTGATTTGTCCAATTTTTACTTAATTCTTCAAACTTTAAAATGTTTCCATTCTCATACCTAATCAATGTTTTTAAATCTTCTGTTAATGTATAATAGCTTTCCTTACTTGTATGAACCCCTTTTAAATAATAAACCTGATGTGTCTTATTGGAAACAACATATACATCCAAATCCGCTTGTCCATTTCCATAGATTCGTTCTACAGGATCCATTTTTTCTAAATCTATTGTATATAATGTTACTTGACCATTATTAATATCCTCATTTTGAAACTGTTCTATTCCATTTTCTGGAACTTCTATGATCATTTCCTCTAATATAGGTAATGACATATTTTCCTGATAATAGGTATTAACAAATTCTTGTAATAATGATATTTCTATAGCAAAAGTCATTTTTCTAGATGTATCTAATGCATCTCTTGAAGAAATCGTTACCACAGAAACCATAATGATCATAATTACTACTGTAATCATTAATACCATTAAAGATATTCCTTTTTTCATTTTTTTCACCTACTATATTCCAATAACTGATTTCAACTCAGGCGTTAATGTATAATAGATGGCATTTTCACTTTGAAATCCTTGTATATAATATATTTTTCCAGTTTTTTGAGAAACCGCATAATAATCTTTAGACGTTTTTCCTACTCCTCTTTTTAACTGTTCAACATCACATTTTTCTAAATCTATTTGATATAATTCAATTTTCTGACTTATGATGTCTTCTCCTTCAAATTGGCTCCACCATATAGGATCAATTTCGGATAAATCTATTTGAATACTTGCTAAAATAGGATATTCTTGATTTAAATAATAATAGGTATCTACTAGTTTTTGAAGAGAATAAATTTCACTTGCAAAATCCTGTTTTAAGGTATCTGTAATCATATTTTGACAAGAGACGACCATCGTAGAAGCAAGTATGATCATAACCACAATTGTAATTCCTAGTACCATTAAACTAATTCCCTTTTTATGTTTCATTTTGTCACCTCTTATGGTAATTATATAGTTTTTATATATTTTTTTCAATACAAAACAGGTACAAAAAAAATAAGAAGTATCTTTTAACCTACTTCTTATTCTATAATAAACCTTTTTAATATATTATCTTCAATTCTTCCAAGCCCATGATATACGCCATTCATATAAATCCTTACAATTTGATTTTGTCCGATTAAACGAATTTTGACACCATTTAAAAATTGCTCATATTCTGTTTCATTTAAAGTGACTTTTTTTGCCTCTTTATAATACTCTTCAATAGAAATAATCTTTTCCACCATGTCAAAATATTCTAATTTTAAATAGTCATAAAGTGGAATACTATCCTCTATTTTAAAGTTTCCAGTTTGAATTCTTTCTAAAGCTACCATAGTAGCTCCACATCCAATATTTTTTCCAATATCGTTTACCAAACTTCGAATATAAGTTCCTTTTGTACAAAAAACAGTAAAACTTACCTCTTTTAACTCCAAATTAATTTGAATATCTTGAATATCAAATATTTCTATTTCTCTAGCCTCTAAATTTACTTCTTTGCCTTCACGAGCTAGTTCATAAGAATGTTTTCCTTCTACACGAATAGCACTGTATTTAGGTGGAGTTTGTTTTTGTTTTCCAATAAATCTTTTAATTCTTTCTTGTATATAAATTTCATCTTTATTGACAACACTTGCAAAAACAATATTTCCAGTAATATCGTATGTATCTGTTTCTACACCTAGCAACATCGTTACACGATACACCTTATTCTCCCCTGTAAGCATATTCGAAAGTTTTGTTGCCTCCCCTATCACAATAGGAAGTACACCTGTAGCAATAGGATCCAACGTTCCTGTATGTCCTACTTTTACATTTGGAAAGATTTTTCGAATAAAATCTACTACATCATGAGAAGTGATTCCCTGTGGTTTATTAATATTTAATATCCCATTTTTAATTTGTGGTACCATCATGTAACATCACTCCCACAATTTCAATTAATTTTTGCTTTTCTATCTCTAAATCTTCTCTCATTGTATAGCCAGCTGCACGTGGATGTCCACCACCTCCGAATAAAATAGCAATTTTAGAAATATCTACATTTCCAGCAGAACGCATACTTACTTTTAAACTTCCATCACTCTTTCCTCTAACGTAAGCAGACACTTCTGTACCTTCTACCATTCTTAAATAGTTAGACATTCCCTCTGCATCTTCATCATGAATTCCTAAAGAATGAATGGTATCATAATCAATATAGCAATAACGGAATTTTCCATCATAAAAAACTTCCATATTTTCAACTGCTTTTGCAATAAGCTTTAATTTAGATTCTTTCATCGTATCATTTAACTTCTTGCAAATCTCTACCGAAGGAATTCCTACATCTAATAAATTTGCAATTACTCGGTGTGTATCTGCACTTGTATTAGAATAATTAAAACTTCCTGTATCGGTCATAATTCCAGTATATAGTAATGAAGCTATATTTCTGTCAAATGGTATTTGCAAATAGGAAATAACATGATAAGCAATTTCACTAGCAGAAGAAAGTTCATCATTAATATACTGAATTTCTCCATATGGGTGTGATTTTTGATGATGGTCTAACATAATAACATGATCTGCCTTTTGATAATCTTCTTCAGAAATAGCAAGTCTTGTTGAATCACTTGCGTCAAGGCAAATTAATAGATCATATCTTTCTTCTTCTACTTTTAAAACACATTCTGATACGCCTGGTAAGAAAGCAAATACTTGTGAGTAACTTGGCATAATGACATGTACGTCTTTTCCAATACTTTTTAAAGCATAATACATGGCACATGTAGAACCAATTGCATCTCCATCAGGATTAACATGTGCTACAATATATATTTTTTGAGACTGATCAATTATTTGTTTTATTTTTTCAAACATATTCACACACCCTTATTTATTTTCTTCATCTTTTTTGATAACATCTTGTATCACTTTATCCATATAGGCACCGTACTCTATAGAATCATCCAGTTCAAAAATCAGAGCAGGTATATTTCTCATTCTTACACTTTTACCAAGTTCTAACTTAATAAATCCTGTTGCTTTTTTTAGTGCCGTAATGACTTTTTGTTTACTTACTTTTCCAAACACACTAATATATACTTTTGCATATTTTTGATCAGGAGTAATTTTTACATCTGTTACAGAAATTAATCCTGTAACAGATGGTTCTTTCACTTTATTTTGGATAATATGACTTAATGCTACCTTTACATCTTGTTCTAATCTTTCATGTCGTTGCATTTTAAATCCCTACCTTATTTTTCTTCTTCCATAGTGAAACATTCAAAGATGTCTCCTTCTTTTATATCACTATGTTCTTCTAATTTGATACCACATTCGTATCCTTCTGCTACTTCTTTTACATCATCTTTTTCTCTTTTTAAAGAATCAATTTTCTTTTCTAGTAAAACAATAGAATCTCTTACTAGCCTTACCATAGCTCCTCTTATCATTTTTCCAGATTGAACATAACATCCAGCTACAATACCAACACCTGTAATTTTGAAAATTTTTCTTACTTCTGCAACTCCATGCATTACTTCTTTATATTTCTTAGGCATCATACCTTTTAAAGCAGTTTCTACATCATTAATTGCATCATAAATAACGCTATATAATCTTAAATCTACTTTCTCTTTTTTAGCTTGTTCTGCAGCTAAAGATTCTGGTCTTACATTAAAGCCTATAATAATAGCATTGGATACAGAAGCTAAAGTAACATCACTTTCTTTGATACCGCCAGTAGAAGCATGTAAAACTCTTACTCTTACTTCTTCATTAGACAATTTTTCTAATGATTCTTTTAATGCTTCTACAGATCCTTGAACATCTGCTTTAATAATCACATTTAAATCTTTTATTTTTCCTTCTTTAATTTGTCCAAATAAATCATCTAATGTAATTTTATTTCCTTGCTTAATCATTTTTGCACGAATATTTGCTTTTCTTTTCTCAATTAAATGTTTTGCTACTTTTTCATTTTCTACTTCATAGAAAAGGTCACCTGTTTGAGGTACATGAGAAAGTCCAAGTACTTCTACTGGAGTAGATGGTCCAGCAGATTTTACTTTTCTGCCTTTATCATCTTTCATTGCACGAATTTTAGCAACCATATCATCTACAATAATCGTATCTCCTACATTTAATTCGCCTCTTTGTACAAGCATAGATACAATTGTTCCTTTTGTTTTATCTAATCTTGCTTCCAATACAGTTCCTTTAGCTTGTTTTTTAAGGCTAGCACGTAGATTTTTCATATCCGCAACTAACAAAATCATTTCAAGTAAGTTATCAATTCCTTCACCAGTTGCAGCAGAAATTGGAACACAAATAGTATCTCCGCCCCATTCTTCTGGAACTACCCCTACTTCCAATAATTGTTGTTTTACTCTTTCAACATTAGCTGTTGGTTTATCTATTTTATTAATTGCTACGATAATAGAAACACCTGCAGCTTTTGCATGATCAATTGCTTCAATTGTTTGTGGCTTAATTCCATCATCTGCAGCAATAATGATAACTGCAATATCTGTTACCTGTGCTCCTCTTGCTCTCATCGCAGTAAATGCTTCATGACCTGGTGTATCTAAAAAGCAAACTTCACGATCATGAACCGTTACTTTATATGCTCCTATGTGTTGTGTTATTCCACCAGCTTCTCCTTCTACTACATTGGTACTTCTTAATCTATCTAATAAAGATGTTTTACCATGATCAACATGCCCCATTACAACAACAATAGGTGGTCTTGGTACTAAATCATCTTCTTCATCTTCACTATCATCAAATAAGATATCTTCTTCTGTCACTTTTACTTCTTTTTCAGCAGTAATTCCAAATTCACTTGCTACCAAATATGCAGTATCAAAATCAATATCTTTATTAACAGTAGCCAAAATTCCTAAATCTAATAACTTCTTAATTACCTCAGAAGCTTGTTTTTTAATTGCTTCTGCAAATTCTTTTACTGTCATGGTTTCAGGTAATTTTACTTTAGTCATTGGAATAATTTTTGTTTGTTTGATTTCTTGTTTTGCTTTTGCTTTCTTTTTACTATAAGATTTCTTAGCTAAATCACTATCTCTTTCATATAGGTCTAGAAGTCCTGTAGAAGTATCGATCTCCATACCTCTTAATTTACTTGTAGAAACTCTAGAATGACGTTCACGTAATTTATTTTTATCTAATTTTTCTTTTCTTTGATCTGTTGTTACCTTCTCATTATATTTTTTCTTATCAATGTTAACATTACTGTATTCTCTAGTTTCTTTTGACTCTACTGGAAGTTTTTCAGATTGTTTAATAAATTTATTGACTTGATAGTTTGTATTATCATTTCTATTATATCCATTTTGACGATAATTATTATTTTGTCTATTGTTTGCATTATTTCTATTAAAGTTATTATTTTTGTTATAACGATTATCTGTATTAGAAGAATTATTTTTGCCAGTATTATTTCTATTTTTGTTATTTACAAAATTTCCTTCCTTCTTTACATTCTTATTAAACTTATTCTCATTAGGGTTAGATTGGGGATTATAGTTTTGTTTCTTCATTTCATCTTTATTATTTCTTACAATTTTCTCTTCGCTTTTTACATCTTCCATAACTTTTTCTTTACTACTTTCTTTTTTTACAATTTCTTCTACCTTAACTTCTGGTTCTGGTTTTATCTCATTTTTATTTTCGATTGGTTTTCCATTTCTAGTAATCACAATATTGGCAGTTCTATTATTTGGAAATCTTACTTTCCTATCATTTCCTTTTTTATACGGATTATTGTTCTTATTAAAATTTTTAGCTTTATTTTCGTAATTTTTTCCAAGAGCCTCTTTTTCTGGTTCTTCTTTTTTCTCTTCATTACTATTAATGACTTTTACATTTCTACGAACAATATACACCTGATTTTTACTATCTGTAGATTTTTTTTCTTCCTTTACATCTCTCTTTTTAAAATTTTTCCTAACTCTTTCAACATCTGCTTCTTCTAAAGTTGATAAATGAGATTTTACATCTATGTTTTCCTTTTTCAACCAATCTATCATTTCAGTGTTACTCATATTCAATTCCTTTGCTAATTCATATACTTTCATTTTTCCCAAAATTTACTCCCCCAATTCTCTCATTAAATCCTCTATCAAATTTCTAAAACTTTCCTGTGTAACAGGAATTTTTAGTTTTACCTTGTTTTTTTCTATTCCTTTTTGTATCTTTTTTAAACATTCTATATTTTTACAAATATAGATTCCTCTTGCATTCATTTTTTGTGTTTTATCGAATATAGCTTTTTTATCTTCAGTTGATACAATACGAATCAACTGAGCTTTCTCTTGTTTTTTTCTACAAGCAATACAAGATCTAAGTGGTAACATATTATCACCTTTTCTATTCTATTACAGTTTCTTTAATTTGTTTTTCTGTTTTTATATCAATTTTCCAATCTGTTAAAATGGCTGCTAGTCTTACATTTTGTCCACCTGCTCCAATTGCATAAGATAAAGCTTCATCTGGAACAACTACAGTTGCAACTTTTTCTTCATCATTAATATCAATTGCCAGAATTGGTGCTGGAGATATTGCATTAATAATATAACTAGGAACATCATCACTATATGGTATTACATCAATTCTTTCACCATTTAATTCATCTATAATTGGTTGAATACGCATACCTTTTTTACCTACTAAGCTTCCTACTGGGTCAACATTTTCATCATTTGACCAAACAGCAATCTTTGTTCTGCTTCCAGCTTCTCTTACAATACCTTTAATTTCAACAATTCCATCTATAATTTCAGGTACTTCCGCTTCAAATAATTTTTTTACAAAGTTAGGATCTTTTCTTGATAAAACAATTTGAGGTCCAAACTTTCCAGATTCTGTTACACTTAATACATAAGCTTTTATTCTTTGATGTGGTTCTAATTTTTCTGTTTTAATTTGTTCTTTTAAAGGAATAATTGCTTCTACACGGCCTAAATCAACAATTGTACCAAATTTATCAGTTCTTTGTACGATACCTACTACAATTTGTCCTTCTTTATCTGCATATTGTGTATATACTAAATTACGTTCTGCTTCTCTTAATCTTTGAACAATAATTTGTTTACCTGCCACTGCTGCAATTCTTCCGAAGTTTTTAGGTGTTACTTCCACATTTACACTATCTCCAAGTTTTGCTCTTTTGGTAATATTCTTTGCATCATTTAAACTAATTTGTAAATTAGGATCTTCCACATTTTCCACAACTTCTTTTACTGCATATACTTTTATATTTTGTTCATCTATTTCTACCTTAATAGTCTCATTTGTCTCATAGTTTTTCTTATATGCTGCTTCTAAAGCTAATTTTAATGACTCAATTAGATATTCTTTTGTAATCCCCTTTTCTTCATAAATCTGATCGATTGCATTAAAAAGCTCTTTTGCACTTATTTTTTCACTCTTCATCATTATTCCCCCTAATTAAAATCTACTTAATTTATTCAGATTCACATGATCTGAATTTTCTTTTAATATTGCATCGAAATCATATACAGTATGCGCGGTTGCAATATCTTTTAACAAAAATTCTTTTTCTTTATTTTCGTATTCTAAAGTAATTTTTTCATTTTCAAAATCTACTTCTTTTAATATTCCAGTAAATTCTTTTCCATCTTCTTGCTTTTTAAATAATTTAATATAAATTTCCGAATGGATATATTTTTGAAATAACTTTATATTCTTTAATTGTCTTTCCAAACCAGGTGAAGATACCTCTAATACATATTCATTTTTTACAAGTTGATCAATGTCTTCTTCAATACTTCTACTAACCATTTCACAATCATCGATTGTAACACTATCTTTTTCTTTATCTAAGACGATTCTTACAATATTTTTTCCGCCTTCTTTTACGCATTCTACATATTCAATATCAAATCCTAGTTCTTTGATTTTGGAAGAAATTTTTTGTTCTATTTTTTCCTCTATTTTTACTTTCATTTTTTCACCTTCACTTAAACATAAGTGAGAGGATAGTCACAACCCTCTCACTCTAATTCACGTAATATAATTATACTATATAATATGCAAAAATGCAATACTTTTTTCTCATTTTTTGCATGAAAAAGCAGTCTAAATAGACCGCCTTTTCTGTTGACAATGTTTTCCAAAAAACATATAGGTAGTTTTTCCGCAGCCTTCAGTAGGCCAACTACTATATGCAAACCCCATATCAGAATCGAACTGATGACCTACAATTTTACAATAATAAAATTGCATGCTCTACCTCCTGAGCTAATGAGGCAATAAAATAAACTTCTACTTTAATTAATTTTGAATAAATCACATAACATATGCATTATTATACATCATTTTTATTCATTTGTCAAGTGAATTTTACGAATGTCCTCAATACTGTTTTTCTGAAACTCCATTAACCTATCTGATAAATTTAAAATCGTCTTAGAAGAAATCTTTAATTCTTCTCTTTTTTGCTTAACATCCTCTGCACTAATTTGATATCTTTTCGTTAAAATATTTAATACATCTTTTAGCGAATTATCTTTTGATAATACTGATTTTGCACCGGCATAGGAAGCCATCTTTTCCAATATATTTAAATCTTTGCTTTTCTTTTTCCTTCTTTCTAACATATTTTTAATTGCAACTAAAAAGCGATTATATCTTTCAATTTGTCTTCTTAAAATATGACTTAATTCATCCGTTTTATTCCTTAATTTTATAATTCTTGAAATCGTAGCTTTCTCAATTTTTATTAAATTATATATATACTCTAAAAATTCAATTTCTTTTTCCATATGATCACCATAATTATATTATGTGAATAAAACTAAAAAATATGCAAAAGGACATATGAAAATCATATGTCCTCAATTCCTATCACAACGTTTTCCTTTCTAAAAATAATTGCAAATCTCCAAAATAGTCTTCCATAACCGTATCTAATATTTTCCTTACATCATATAAATTCAAAAATTCATAAAACACATCTTCTCCTAAATCTTGTGCCTCCTTTAAAATTCTGATTAAAGAGATGATATCATATCGTTCTACTTTTTTCACACTACCATTTTCATTATATTGTTTATTTCCTTCTTCATCTAGCCGGCACCATCTGCGAATCTTTAACTTTCTATTATCGCTTAGTCTTAAAGACCTCTGCTTTAACGATCTTAAAACAATATAGCGATATTCCATTTTTTTCCGATGGAATTTTCTTTCCTTTTTAGAAAAAGTTTCTTCTGGTAAAGTAGACTCCATCGCAATTAATTTCCGGCTATACATATCATCATAATGCTTCAACCAGAGTGCTACCATATTCCCATACTTTTCAGTATCTTTTCGTACTTTATTACAACTATTTTTTTCTTTTAACTCAAGTTCCATAATTAGGACCTCCTTTAATTTTAAAATAATTAAATAAAAATACGCTTTTTCTTAAGAAATTTATATCATAGCAAAAATAAAATGTCAATTACTTTTGTTCTTCTTGACGGAATATCCAAATTTTCCAATTTTTTCTCCTAGTTGATAATATTCACCATGTGAGTAAGCAATTAATTTACACTTTTCCATATCAAATTTTCCATTTTCCAACATATATTGTTCATCAATATTTACTGCCACTACCTTTGCTATAAACATATCATGTGAACCTAATTCTTTTATTTCCTCTACTTTACATTCAATTGAAACAGGACTTTCTTCTATCATTGGGGCATGAATCATACTTGCTTTTTGTGGTGTTAGCTTCATTTCCTTAAATTTATCGATATCTCTTCCTGATTTTACGCCACAAAAATCTGTTGCATATGCTAATTTTTCAGTTGTAAGATTTATACAAAATTCTCCTGTTCTTTTGATCATATCATAAGAATATCTTTCCTTACGAATAGAAATATATGTCATAGCTGGATCGGTACAAATAGTTCCAGTCCATGCTACTGTTAATATATTTTTTTCTTTTTCATCTCCACAAGATACCAAAACTGCAGGAATTGGATATACCAAAGTTCCAGGTTTCCATGTTATTTTTCCCATACAATCATCCTTTCTATTTTAATTCAAATACGCCATACGTATTTGTAGTTTTATCTTTAAACAAATCTAATCTTGGCGGTAAAAATGTAAATACAATAAAAAGTATAAAGATAAAAAGTGTTATATATTTAAATATTTCTTCTTTTTCTTTGGCTATTTTATTGGAAACAGCAACTTTATACCCTAATATTTGCCCCACTAAAATGGAAGTATAAAATATAACGATGTCTATCCATAATATGTGTGTTCCTAATATGTATGTATAAATATAAAAACTTGTAATGATAAGAAACATAATCGTTAGTATTTTAACAAGCAAAGCTGCCCATAAATTATTGGGACGGTAAGTCATTTCACAAAATTCAAATATTGTCCAGAAAAATACAGGCATAACTGCTATTTTTACATGTTCCCATACACTTTCATTAACTGCACTAAATAAAGCTACTATTAAATTTTTTTCTAAAAAATGATATGCAAAATGAAGTAATGTTCCAAGTATTGCAATTACAAAAAATCCCAAAATACTATATTTTAAAACATTTTTTCTATCCATTAAGATTACACTCCTAATGTATATATATGTTTTTTCTAATAAAATATACTCCTATTACTAGAATAGGAGTCTTTTCCTAATGTGTATGCAATCCTCTTATTTTTCTGTTTACTCTTCTCATAATCGGTAGTCCTTTTGTATACATAAAATACATTCCTTTTTTATAGACTTTGTCAATTTCACCAATATACTCTTCTACGCCATCTTTTCCACAAAATCCCACCTTAAATTTATATAATCCATTGTCCATATTTAGACTTAAAAGTCCTCCAAAATTATAGGTATTACAATTTGTTTCTATTCCCCATTTAATCATTTCCCATTGCATAGCATAATTAGGCATTAAATTTCTTTTTTCATTTGAACTTGCTCCATAAACATAGAAAAGTTCTTTTCCAAAATTAGTTGCAATAGCTGCTGAAAGTTTATCCCCTTCATGTTCTGCAATATAAATACGTAAATGATTTTCATCATAAGCCTCTAGCATTCTTTTAAAATATTCGTATGGTCGACAACCAATCTTATCTCTTACGGTTGTAATTTTATAAATCTCATAAAAAGTTTTTAAATCTTCTTCCTCTCTTGAAAATCTTACTGTTACTCCTTTTCTTTTAGATAATCTTACATTATATCTTGTTTTTTCACTAAAACTTTTTAAAATTTCATCTTCTGTTTTTCCAGCAATTTGTAAAACCATATTATGGGTAGGTTGAATAACCGTATCAGGACTTGGATTTTTTCCAGAAGTTTTAAATCCTGCTTCTTGATACATTTGATTTAATTTGTCATCATAAAGTACCTGTGGATCTAATTTTAATACAAAAGCATTGTATTTTTTAGCTAGTGGCTCTGCTTCTTGAATTAACTTTTCTACTGTTTTTATATCATATATATCACAAACAGGCCCTCTTGGCGCATACATAAGGGTTGTATTGGTTTTTGAAATTTTTTCAAAAAGTAACATCATAGCCGCTGTTATTTTTCCTTTTTCTTCCAAATAAACAGCTTCTTGTGACCAATTATTTTTTACTTTTCCCCAAACAAGATCTTGCATGAAGCTAGCTCCTGTATGGTTTCTTACAAATTGATTATATTTTTCTACTTGTTTCTTATTATTCTTATTTAATATTGGCATATTTTCCCTACACTTTCTCTAATTTTTGTCCTTCTTTTGAATCTATTACAAGATATCCCAACTCTTTTAACTTATCTCTTAGTTCATCTGATTTTTTAAAATCTTTATTTTCTCTTGCAACTTTTCTTTCTTCTAGAATAGAAAGAATTTCTTCAGAATAGCTTTCCTCATCTGCTACTACTTCTTTATCAATTTGAATTGATAGAATCTCATCAAATTTTTTTAATAACAAATAATAATCATTTGACTTTTCTTTTTCTTTTGCAACTTCCCATACAATAGACAAAGCAACTGGCATATTGATATCATCATTGATAGCAGTTTTAAATCTTTGTTCATAATCTTCTAATTTTTGTTTTGCTACTAAACAATCTACACCTTTATGCTTTCTTGTTAACTCTCTTAATCTATTAAGCGCAACTTGTGCGGATTTTATTCCATCCCATGTGAAATTTAACTTATTCCTATAATGAGAAGAATATGTAAAATAACGATAAGTCAGTGGTTCAATACCATTTTTTTCTAAATCTTCTACTGTATACACATTATGAAGACTTTTAGACATTTTTCCACCATTAATTAACAAAAATTCTACATGCATCCAAATGTGTGCTGGATTTTTTCCTGTCGCTCCTTTGGACTGAGCAATTTCATTTTCATGATGAATTGGAATATGATCTACTCCACCTGTATGAATATCAAATACTTCTCCTAAATATTTTTGTGACATTGCACTACATTCTATATGCCATCCTGGATAAGAAAGTCCCCATTTACTATCCCACTTCATAATGTGTTCTTCTGGAGCTTTTATCCAAATAGCAAAATCAAGTGGATTTCTTTTTTCTGGATCTACTTCAATTCTTGCGCCTGACTTTTGATTCTTCAAGTCAATTCTTGAAAGTTCTCCATAAGATGGTAATTTAGATGTGTCAAAATAAACACCTTTAGATGTTTCATAACCATAACCATTTTCAACAATTTTTTTCACATATTCTTCCATTTCATGAATATGATCAGTTGCTTTTACAACATATTCTGGTTTTTCTATCCCCAGTTTATCAATATCTTGAAAAAAAGCTTGTGTATATTTTTCAGCAATTTCTTGTACCGATTTATGTTGTTCTCTGGCTGACTTAGCCATTTTATCTTCTCCTTCATCTGCATCAGAAGTTAAATGACCAACATCGGTAATATTCATGACATGTAATAACTCATATCCATTATATCTTAATATTTTTCTTAGATTGTCCATGAATATATATGCTCTCATATTTCCAATATGTGCATAATTATATACCGTTGGACCACAAGTATAAATTTTAACAATATTTTCTTCAATTGGTTTAAATTCTTCTTTTTCTCTTGTTAACGTATTATATAATTTTAGCATTTTATCACCTTCCATTAATATTTTATGAAAATATTCTTCGTATATTATATACTATTCCATATTATTTTGCAATCTACTCTAAAAAACTTCTGTTTATATTCTCTAAATCCTTTATTGCAATTATTTTTTGGTTAGTATATAATTATGATTAAAGGAGACAAGAAATATGGAAACTATTATAAACTATATTTATCAACTAATAACAAGCAATTTTAATACAATCATACATATATTGATTGCATTAGGAATTGTTATCTTATTCTTTGTTATTGGACCTTTTTTAACACGATATATTATCAAATTATTTAAAATACAAAATGATAAGATTAAGACAAGCTCTTTTTATAAGCCTTTAAAATATTTTTTTGCTTTTCTAGGAATTTATTTAGCATTATTATTTTTAGATCTTCCTACTTCAATTACGGGAATGATTCATACCGTATTTCGAATTGGAGTTATTATTTTATTTACAATTGCATTTAATAATGCTTTAAAATATTCTTCAAATTTTATGAAAAAAATATTTGGAAAAACATCTATTGGTAATAATGAACATATTTTAAAAATTATTTCTACTATTTTAAGGACATTATTATTTTGCTTAACCGTTCTTATGATTACACATGAGCTAGGATATAATATTTCCGGTTTAATTGCTGGCTTAGGGTTAGGAGGACTTACAGTAGCTTTAGCAGCGCAAGACACTGCTAAAAATATTTTTGGAGGTATGGTTATATTTTTAGATAAACCTTTCCAAATTGGTGAATGGATTGAAACAGCCAATTATGAAGGAATTGTAGAAGAAATTACTTTTAGAACTACTAGGATCAGAACATGGGACGATTCAGTTGCAACCATTCCCAATTCTATGATTGCAGATGCTTCTTTAATTAACTGGTCTAAAATGTCTAAAAGACGTATTAAAATGAATTTAGAAGTAGAGCTTTCCACAAATTTAAAACAACTATCTAACTTTATAAACGACGTTAAAATCTTATTAGAAAATCATAAAGATGTTCTTACAGAATCAATTCATGTAAATTTTTCAGAAATCGCTGATTCCGGATATAAAATTGAAATTAATTGTAATACACCATTAACTAGTTATTATAACTATTTAAATGTAAAGGAATCGATAAATTATAAAATTGTACAACTATTAGCACAACATAAAATTTCTACTGCATACCCATCTACATCCGTTTATATAAAAAAATAGAGCTCGTTATGAACTCTATTTTTTTATCTTCTTATTATTCTTCTTAAATGCAAAATAGTAAGTGCATTTCGCTCTAATTGTAATTTTTTTCTATTGGATAACTGTCTTTTCATATTCTCACCACTATATTATATGCATTTTATTTTTAACTTGATAAATCTTTATATAAAATATCTTTTGGCTCATATTCTTCTGGATCTAAGCCTAATCTTCCCTTCATAAAAAGAATTGAAAAGATAACTAGTGTTAAAGTAATCATTCCCATAATGATAGTTGCAGTACTTGTCTTGTTAAAATCCATAACATAACCTGCTACAAATAAAAAGACCGTTTTTCCAACATTTTCAAAAATATAGAAAAAGGCAAGTATTTTTCCTCTTACTTTTGAAGTAGTAAAATGATTTAAATATTTTTTAGCAGAAATCCTGTAAGTCCCTTGTAATGTATTTTGGAAAAACAAAAATACAACAGTAATAACTAACAAAACATTTTTGTCGATGATATTAAAATAATTAAAAGTGCCTGCCAAAATAATCGTCATTGCATATGCAATCCCTATAACACTTAAATTTTTTCTTTTGGTATGCTTTTCAATTAAGTGTTGCACTTTTGATCCTATTCCCACACAAAATGTAAGAATTGCAAAAATAATAGAATATACCATTGGATTAACTCCTAAATCTACTATTAAACTTTCTTGCAAAGTAGTCATACATCCTATAACACCTGACATTACAAAACAAAAGAAAAAGATTGCCCTCATTCTTTTACTACTTAAAACAATTTTAGAATCTTGCACATAATCTTTTAGCTTTGTCACTTTATTTTTATTCTCTACTTCTTCAAAATTAAGAGATACTAAAAAAGCAATTACTAAAAGAATCAACGTTAAAACAATTGGTAAATATTCATCTACTGTAAATAAATATCCTACTATAATGGTAAAAAACGCTTCTAAATAATAATATTTTGCAACACTTGCACCTTCCACTCTTGAAAATTCTCGTGTTCGATTAGAAGCCTTTAAACTAGCATATAGCATTTGTGTTTCTGAAAGACCTTTAATGCCTGTCCCAAAAGCACATGGAATTTGTGCTAGAAAAATCGTCAAATAGTTTTGCGAAAATATAACAATGACACAATGCAAAATCCAACAAAAACCACCTAAAATAATGCTTTTTCTAATTCCTATTTTTTCTACTACATATCCAAGTGGAATTTCTAACAAAAAAATACAAGCTGCATAAAAAGAATTAATATATAATACCTCTGAAACAGATAATTCTTTTGTTACAGTATAAAATAGGAAAATAATAACATTATAAAAGAAATAATCGTAACCTAAAGGTCTAAATATTTTATATATTTTTTCATTTCTGGTCATGGCTACCATTTCCCCTCTTATGATAAATATACATAAATAAAGCAAGCTTTTGATTAGACTGTATCAATTGATCATTTTTTAATAAATCTAATATTTGATCTTCTGGTATCTTCAGTACTTCTTCTATAAATTCATCTTGATCTAATTTTTTGTTACCTTTTTTTAAATCTGTTGCTAAATAAATATATACTTTTTCATTTGTAATCCCAGCAGAACTATATACTGTTGTAAGTAACTCTAGTTGATTTGCACGAAATCCTGTTTCTTCTTCTAGTTCTCTTCTTGCTGCTTCTATGGGTTCTTCTTTTTCTTCAACAATTCCTGCCGGAAATTCTAGATTTTGTAATTCAATTGCCTCTCTATATTGTCTTAATAAAATCACCTCATGATCAGAGGTAATTGGAATAATAACGACTGCTGGGTTTGTTAAAAGAATATCTCTTGTATATTCTTTGTTATTTCTTACATATTTTCTTTGAACCAAGCTAAATCTTTTTCCATTATAAAAAATTTTTTCATTAGAACACTTATTCATATATTCACCCTTTTAAAACATCTTCTACTGTTTTCTTATGATCTTTATTAATCCAAAAATTATTATTTTCTTTAATTTCATTCAATAATTTTTTTAATGTTTCATAAGCCATATTATAATCTTCTTCTGTAATATCCTTTGTCATTTTGGCTTCTTCTAATTCATTTTCATCCCATACCATTACTTGATTATCTTTATGAACATCAATGGTAATATCTAAATATAAATCTAAATAGTAAGGGTCTCCATCATTATAATTATTTTCTTTTGTAATATCAATATAATATTGTTGTATCTGTTTTTTATCATTTAAAAATACTCTAACTAAATAATGTTCTTCTGGCGAAAAATATTCAACAATATAATATCCATCATCTAATAAACAAATATTTTTTCCACTATGTGTTTCTATATATGGCTTATCAATTTCTTTTACATGCTTAACAGCAATATATCCTTCCTTTTCCTTCTTTATTTTCAAAGTATAATCAGAAACACCTAAAAGATACGTATTTTTGATATATTTTTTCTTCATATTATCACTCCTTATTTTATTATACAAAAATATAACAGAGTTTTCAACTCTCCATTCTTTACATTTTATGCAAAAAAATAGAAATTAGAAAATGAATATTTTAATATGATATACCTTCTTTCTTATGCTTTTAACCTTATCACTTTTGTCGCCACTTTTGACTCAAAAGTTTCATCATGTTCTACAAAAATCAGTGTAGGCTCATATTTTAATATTGCTTCTTCTATTTGTATCCTTGTTAATATATCAATATAATTTAAAGGTTCATCCCAGATATAAAGATTAGCTTGTTCCGATATACTTTTGGCAATTAAAACTTTCTTTTTTTGCCCTTCACTCATTTCTTCAATATCCGTAGCAAAGTCTAATTTTGTAAATCCCATTTTGGTTAACATCGCTTTAAAAATACTTTCTTCGATTTGATTTTCCTGTGCAAATGCTTTTAAATCTCCTTTTAAGTCTTCTGTACTTTGGGATATATAGGATATTTTTAAATCATTTGCTACTTTAAATTCCCCATTATAGGAGATTTCTTCTCCTATTATCAGTTTTAAAATGCTTGACTTTCCAATTCCATTTTTTCCGACAATTGCCACTCTATCTTTATTTTTAACCTCGAAAGAAACAGGAGCAAATATTGTTTTATCATCATATTTAATTTGTAATTTATTTGCTATGATTAAAGGATTTTTTCTACTTTCTACTGGAATTATTTTTAAAGCCTCTGTTTTATCTACATTATTCATCAAATTCTCTTTTTCGTCTATTGCTTTTTGGATTCTTTGTTCCATAACTTTGGCTCTTTTCATCATCTTTGCAGATTTATGTCCTACATAACCTCTATCAATTGCAGATTCTGCATCTTCATTTTTATACTTTGATTTTTCTGTAGCATTTGACCATTTGACTGTATTCATAGAAGCAACTTTTAATCTTTCTATATCTTTTTGTAACTTTTCATTTTGTGCTATTTCAAAATTATCTTGCCTATTTTTATTTTCTTGCCAAGAAGAAAAATTTCCCTTTTGTATTTCTATATTCGTATGATTAATAGAAATAATGTGATCTACTACTTTGTCTAAAAAAATTCGATCATGTGATACTAATATAAAGCCTTTTTTCTTCTCTAAATAGCTTGCCAAATGCTCTCTTGTCTCTAAATCTAAATGATTGGTTGGTTCATCTATGAGTAAAAAATGGTTTCCCTTTAAAAATAAACTAATCAAAAGAATTTTTACCTGTTCACCACCACTTAATAAATCAAAATTTCTATATAGAATTTCTACATTGGCTTGTAGCAAATTTAACTCTTTTATAATCTCCCAATCTTCTGCATTAGTAGCAATTTCATTTACTATTTCTATTGCCATTTTATTTTTATTGCTAACCTCAAATGGAAAATAATCAAATTCCACATTTTTAGATATTGTTCCCGTATAAGAATACTTTCCTAATAATAACTTTAAAAACGTAGTTTTTCCTTTTCCATTTCTACCAATTAATCCTAATTTCCAGTCTGTATCTATATCAAAGGATACATTTTCAAATACATTGCTAAAACTTCCTTCATATTGAAAAGTAAGATGTCTTACACTAATTAATGACATTGTTTCCTCCTATTTTTTGTTTTTCTATATGCTAATATTATATACTAACCCTTTACATTTTTCAAATAAAATAAAGGAGCTTAGCAAACTCCTTTTATGATAACTAAATCTTAATGAATTGTAATTTATAATTTTTATATTTTCTAAAAACTATTTAATCTTTCTTTTTAGTCAAAAAAACTCCAATGATTAACCCAATAAAAATAATAGGTGCTATTCTAATAAATAGCCATTCAAAAGAATGAAAAATAACTCCTAAAACTGCATTCTCAGGATTATTATAATCCCAATTTAAGTATGGACTTTTTAATAAAATTAAGGATATAAAAATCATAATTATCACTATACATAATGAAATTAGTAACCAATGAATAATTTTTCTTTTCTCTTGTTTCCTTTGTGATAATTGTAAATTTATAATCTCTAATTTTTCCGAAATTGCTTTTAAATCATCTACTTTTGATTCAGAAATATTTTCTCCAAGTAATGTGCTTACGGGTGTTTCAAGAACCTCTGATATTGAAATTAACATCTCTGCATCAGGTACTGACAAGCCCTGTTCCCACTTAGAAATTGTTTGTCTAACTACATTTAATTTGATAGCAAGTTCTTCTTGTGAAAGCCCTTTTGATTTTCTTATTGACTTAATATTTTCTTTTAACAATTATAACAACTCCTTTCTTTATAAATATTATATAAAGAACCTCCCGTTGCTACAAGCAATGCTTATTAACATTTACAACCTATCTCTATAAAAGGCTATTTTTTCTACTTTAATATTTTTTCATTTCATTATTTTTGCCTTCACAGAGACTGGTTTTAATAAATGCCATTCTCTTTTAATTTCTATACATATGCTTTCCTCATTTATTAAAATTTCTTTGTCTTTTTCCCATGCCCATGTATTTGCGCTATGAACTTGACTACTTTCTGGCATTTGATCATAACTTATACCAACATTTATATAATGTTTTCCAAATGGTAATTCTATGGATTGCTTTTTCTTAAAAGGGTTTAGTGTCTTGATCACTTCATCTATTTTAATAATAGTTTCACACATAAACGGTGTTTTTAATATAATTTTTCCATTCATTTTATTTTTCCTCACCTTACATTTCTTACAATCATATTCCTATTTAATTTTTAGCTTTAAAATTATAGATTGGCTTTATAATTTTTTGTATTTGAACAGTATCTTGTATATGATCAATAATTTCTTGCATAGGTTTATATGCAAAAGGAGCCTCATCAATCGTTTCTTCTACTACACTTGTTGAATATATATCTTTCATACTTTCTTTATACTCTTTTAAGTTAAATGTCTCCTTAGCTTTTGACCTAGACATAATTCTACCAGCTCCATGTGGAGCTGAATTGTTCCAATCACTATTACCTTTTCCTATTGCTATTATGGCTCCATCTCTCATATTAATTGGAATAATTACCTTTTCTCCCTTATTAGCCCTTATTGCACCTTTTCTTACTATATTGTCCTCAAAGGATATATAATTGTGTATCGTTTCAAAACTATTTTGCATAATAGCTGAAATAGAATCCATTTGAAAATAATGAATTAAAATTTCTTTTGCTATTTGCAATCTATTTATACTTGCATATTCTTGACATATTTTCATATCATGTAAATACATTTCTCTATATTTTCCTGTTAAATAGCATAAATCTTTTGGTAACTCTTTTAAAGACATTTCTAGTTTCTTTCCTGGTACTTTATTTTCTTCTTCAGAACATAACTGTATTGCTAAATTTTGATAATATTCTGCAACCTGTTTTCCTAAATTTCTACTACCAGTATGGATTACTAAATATTTGTTAGCATCCTCATCCACATCAGCTTCTATAAAATGATTTCCCCCACCTAAACTTCCAATAGCCCTATTAAATTTCCTTGGTTCTTTTAAACTTTTTAAACAATATAACTCATTTATTTTTTCAAAATGAATTAGCTCACGCTCTCTTATATTTCTTCCAGCTGGTATATTTTTATTTATAATGTTATCTAATAGCTCTAAGTCTAAATCAATTTTTCCTAGCTCTACACATAGCATACCGCACCCAATGTCTACCCCTACTATATTAGGTATTACCTTATCTCCTAAATCTGCCGTAAATCCTATTACACAACCTTTTCCTGTATGCACATCTGGCATTATTCTTACTTTACAATTTTTAAAAGCTTCTTGTTCTAATAATTTATTTATTTGATTAACTGCTTCTTCTTCAATATTGTCAGTAAATATTTTTAAGTTCTTACTCATTTTATCACTCCTTTTATATATTTTAGATTATACAGTTAAATATTATACTCAAATCCCACTTCTAAATATTCATTTTCACCTATTTTTATTGTTTTTTCTTTAATTATTTTTCCTCCCATTTTAGTATAAAATTTTTTAGATGATTCATTGTCTTTTAAACACCATACAATCATCTTTGTTTTATTTTTACTTTTAAATTCATTTAAAACAAATTGAAAAAGTTTTGTTCCTATTCCATTATATTTTAAGTTTGGTTTAACATATAACGCTATTAATTCACAATCTATATATGATATATCTTGCGTAAATTTATTACTATCAATATATCTACAAAATCCAACTACTTGATTATTTAATTCTGCAACTATAAAACCAGTTTCTTTATAGTCCTTTTTTCTCTTCTCTATTTTTTCTTTTCTATTCACTGCATATAAAATATCTTTGTCATCAATAATTCCTTTATATGCCGACTTCCAACCCTCTATTTGAATATCAACAACGCTTGGGATATCTTTTTCTTCTATATTCCTAATGATAATATTTTCCACTTTTATCACTCCTTTAAATTTCTTTTTATCTAAACTATAACTTACTAATTATTAGAAGTATTATATAATATAACAAAAAGATTTACAAACCAAATGGCTAAAAAGTGGCTAAATTATAAAAAAATAAGAGTAATAGATAAAGATACTCTATCTATCACTCTTACTATCCTACAACAAAATTCGTTGTTAAACTTGGCTCCTCAAGTAGGGCTCGAACCTACGACCCTTCGGTTAACAGCCGAATG
>CALXBS010000024.1 GCA_944386605.1 uncultured Clostridia bacterium
AAGGAGTGATTTTTCTACTCAACGCTTCCGCTTTTTCAGAACCACGGGTAAAACCCGTGGTTTTCTATATACAAAAAAAGATGCCTCTACATTGCTATAGAGGCGATCATAAGAGGTTGATATATGAAAACTAAGGTTTTTCCCTAGTTCGGCATGCTTTTTTAGTATTCCCAAACACCTGCTTTAGTTTGTTTTGCAAATGCTTGAGATTCTGTTAAGTCTTTTAACAACAATTTATTTTGATCATTAGAATTTAATTTTACTTTACCATTTTCTAATAATGTAGCATTATATAAATTGTTATCCTTATATATATATATGTATGCTACTTCATTGTCAGACTTTACATTATCAAAAGCAATTTCTACTTGTCTATTAACGATATCTTGTCCCATTGTATAAAGCGTATCTGGTTCAAAATCCGTAAAATCTAGACCAATTAATTTTGCTTTAAATTTATATTCTCCATCAATAACGGTAAGAATACCATTATCTTCAACAGAAGCAATTTTTACTGTTTTTCTTTCTAAAGGTTGTAATTGTTTTAAATCATCAGATAAAATATTACTTTCTGTACTTGGATTAGATGTTACAACTTCATTTGTTATTGTGTTTGCAACATCAATATTAGGAGTGCTTGATCTGTTAGCCATATATATGTATAATCCAGTTCCTGCTATTACAACAATAAGCAAAATAATTAAAACCTTTGGTCCATATTCTCTTATATAGAAACTTGATTTACTATCATAATACATGTTAACATCACCCCCTCTTATTTTTTTCGGATTTTCTCCTACAATATCATTATAGCATAGCTTTTATGTAAAGTCAACAAAAAAAGGTAAAAATGTTACAAAAATGTTAAAAAATTATGTAAATTAAGTTTATAAATTACCGTTGTGCCAAATATTTTGTACATCATCCATATCTTCTAACTTATCTAAGAAGTTTTGTACTTTTTCACACTCTTCATCTGTTAGATCTTTCTTTATGTTAGCAATTTGTCTAACATCTGCTTCTAACATAGTGATATTTTTTTCTTCTAGAAATTCTCTTACAGCAGAAAAATCTTCTGGTGATGTTGTAATCTCAATATATTCTTCCTCTGAAACAAAATCTTCAGCACCATGTTCTAAAACTTCTAACATTAGTTCATATTCATCAATATCAGAGCTTTTTTCAATTAAAATATATCCTTTTTTCTCAAACATATATCCAACAGAACCTGTTTGACCTAAACTACCACCTGCTCTACTAAAAGCAGCTCTTACATCTGCTGCAGTTCTATTTTTATTATCTGTTAAGGCTTCTACAATAACAGCAAGTCCACAAGGTCCAAATCCTTCGTATACGATTTCTTCATAATTTTCAGCAGAAGAATCACCTGCAGCCTTTTGAATACATCTATTAATATTATCATTAGGCATATTTTGTGATTTTGCTTTAGCAATAACATCCTTTAGTTTTCTGTTAACATTAGGATCAGCACTACCTCCCATTTTTACTGCTACGGTTATTTCTTTTCCAAGCTTTGAAAAAATACTTGCTTTTTTAGAATCTGTAGCTTCTTTCTTTCTTTTAATATTTGCCCATTTTGAATGTCCTGACATATTTTTTCCTCCTTTATTTTTTATATTTTAGCCTCTTTAAGACCTTTTACTAATATTTTTTACTTATATATAATACCACATATTTTGCTTTTTGTGTAGTCTTTTTTAATTATTTTTTATTCTATTCTCTATAATTTCCATCTTTTATATAAAATAGACATGAAAAAGAGGCAATAACGTTTTTTTATTTGTTATTACCTCAATTCAAATATTACTCTTTCTCTTGCTCTTCTTCGATCTTTTCAAACGTAACACTTACACATGGCTGGTAAAGGCTCCAAAAATCGAAAGAAAAATTTAAATAGAACTTATCGGTTGTATAAGCATAATCATCGATCCAATTCTTTTCTGAAATATACGTTCTTCCATTTTTGCTATTAATTTCCAGATTTTTTAAATTCTTATTTCCTTTATTAAAATATTTTTCAAGTTCAATAATTTTCCACTGAACACCATCCAAAGAAAATAACATAAAGAATTTTCTGTCTTTTTCAAAAAGCATAATGATGACTCCTTCAATGGATACATAAAATTTTATATCATTTGAAAAATAAGTAACAGAATTTAAAAAAGGAAATTTTACAACGCGTACCTCTCCAAAACGATCTCTTGCAACAATATAGCTTTGATGTTTTTCTCGACATTTCAAGAAAGGAATCCATCCTTTTAAAATATCTATAGAAAAAAAGTACAAATCAAATACCATTGCATTAATACCATTATGAAAAGAAGAATCATTATCCAAAGAGACATGAGCACACCAAGATCTTTCGCCTAAAACAACTTTTATGTTTTCATAATAAGTATCCTTCATAGAAAGTCGTCTGGTTTCTGATGAGATATAATGCTTGAATTCTCGTTTAAGTGCTTTCAGTAAAGGTCTATTTTCATAATACGTACAGCATGATAAGGAAAGCATTTTGACATCATCATTACTTTCAACATGACTTGAAAAGATTTCCTCTTCAAATTCCATATCAATGATTTTAGGCGATTGGGAGTTCTCGGAAGGTACTTCTTTTAGTTGTAAATAAATAATAGGCCTAAAAGCTTGTGGTGATCTACCTAACTGTAACTGAAAAAATAACTTATATTTTATATATTCAGCTGCATTTAATTCTGCTACTTCTAAATAAGTCCATCCTTTTGAAACAAAAACTCTTCTACAAGAAGCCACTTTTTCTCCCCCTAGTAAATTAGAAATAATATAAATAGATCCTAATTTACAGTCTAATGTAACATAAATCATTGTTGAAAGATAAAAGATAAGAAATCCTTCTGCACTAACGACCAAATTTCCTCTTTGAATAATCGAAGCCAGTTGCGGATCTTTTACTTGATAGCAGTTTCCTAAGTAATCTACACATACGACCTTTCCGTTGTAAATGTAAATGTTTTTAACAAAAGCATTTAAGCCATAGTCTACTAAATAACCACCTCCATTATATTCTAATACCTCCGGCTTACAACGATCAGTTCCAAAAAGTTCCAATACTGCTATAGGTACATTTCCGTCCCTGAGACGACTAGGAGTCCGATTAAACTCACTTTGTTTGATACAACTTCTTAAACTCTCCATTAATTTTCTCCTTTACCTTAATTTTTAGATAAAAACATTGCAAAATTTACATAATTATATCATAGAAAGACTTAAAAAACAAGGATATTGATGTTTTTTATTTTATATCCTTGTTTTTTTACTAATATAGTATTCTATAAGCCTTATAGCTGGTAACTACTTTTTGTAAATATTTGCTAGTTGCATTAAATGGAAGATCCACCTCTTTATATTCCTCTAAATCATCGGGAATAATTCCTTCCTCAATCCATTTGTCTACATTTCCCATACCTGCATTATAGGCACAAATAGCAAGATAATAATTGCCATTATATTTTTGGATTAAAGAGGCAAAGTATTTACATCCAAGAGAAATATTTAATTCCACATCATAAATACTATCTTCCTCTAAAGATTCTTCATTATTTTCTTTTTCATTTACTTCCTGTGCAGTAGAATCCATTAATTGCATTAACCCTTTTGCATTTTTATTTGAAGTGGCATTTTGATTAAATCCACTTTCTGATTTAATAATGGCAAGTATAAGATAAGGATCTAAATGATTTTTCAAACATTCTTGTCTAATAATATCAAAATACTTAATAGGATAAACAAACGTTCTTAGCCCTATCCATATACCACCAAATAATATAATTATTCCAATTAAACTCAATATCACTATCTTTTTTTTCATCACATCAACCTTTTACTTGGTATCGTACCATGTTTTTCCTACTTCTAAATCCACTTTTAACGGTACATCCAATTTTATTACATTTTCCATTTCTTCTTTCATAATGGTTTTAATTCTTTCGATTTCCTCAGGAACCGTTTCTATAATCAATTCATCGTGTACTTGCATGACTAACTTAGATTTTAATTTTTCTTTCTTTAATTTTTTATAGATATTATTCATAGCAATTTTAATAATATCTGCAGCACTGCCTTGAATTGGAGTATTCATAGCAACTCTTTCTCCAAATTGTTCTATAATTCTATTATTTCTTACTAGCTCAGGAATATACCTTCTTCTTCCAAATAAAGTTGTTACATATCCTTTTACTTTTGCCTCTTTAACAATCATTTCCATAAATCTAGCGATTCCATGATATTTTAAAAGATATTCTTTAATATACATCGCAGCTTCTTTTTTAGAACTGCCAATATTTTTTGCAAGACCAAAATCACTAATTCCATAAACAATTCCAAAATTAACCGCTTTCGCATTAGTTCTCATAGTAGGTGTTACTTCTTCTAAAGGAATATTAAATACTTGTGAAGCCGTTACCTTATGAATATCTATTTCATTTTGGAATGCATGGATCATTGTTTCATCATGAGAAATGTGTGCAAGAACTCTTAACTCAATTTGGCTATAATCTGCGTCTACGATTACTTTTTCTCCTTCACCTGCAAAGAAACTTCTTACTTCTTTTCCTAATTCTAAACGAACCGGAATATTTTGAAGATTAGGTTCCACACTGCTTAAACGTCCTGTTGCTGTTACGGTTTGCATAAAAGTAGTATGAATTCTGCTATCTTCTTTAATACTACTTTTTAATCCTTCTACAAAAGTAGTATATAGTTTCATAGTTTGCCTATATTCTATAATTAAATTAATAATGGGATGTCTATCTGCAAGACTATCTAATACGTCTTTATCTGTAGAATATCCTGTTTTGGTTTTCTTAATAATTGGTAAATCTAACTTTTCAAATAAAATGGTTCCTAATTGTTGTGTAGAATTAATATTAAATTCTTCACCAGCTAAATGATATATTTGTATCTCTAATTCTTGTAAACGGCTGGTTAACTTCTCGCTAAAAATATCTAGCTTATTTAAATCAATATACATTCCTGTATGTTCCATACTGGCAAGTGTTTCTACAAGAGGCATTTCAATCGTTTCAAATAATTCTAACATAAAGTTTGCTTTTAGTTTTGACATCATATGTGGATGAGCTAAGAAAAGTCCCTTTAAATAACTATTAATATGGCTCATATCTTCTTCTGTTAAAAAGACTTTTGCTTCTTCGCTTTCATTTTCAAACAAAGACATCTGCACATCACTTTTTTTATCTTTCTTTTCGTCTTTTATTTCATAATTATATAAATCATGTAAAATTGTTTCAATAGGATAATTTCCTTTAATTGCATCTAATAAATAATAAGCGATCATAAGATCAAAATCAAAATGATGAAGCGTATCAATATTTACTTCAAAAAAGTATCGTATATCCTGTTTAATGTTATATCCTATCTTATAACATTTAGAAGCACAAAACTCCTTTAAAATGGCAATATAGTCCTCTTCTTGAAAAGAAGAAAGCTCAAGGATATAGGAAGTATCTGTTTCATTATCATATAGAGCTAGTAACTTTTTATCATCTAAATGAAATACCGCCTTAAAAGTATCAAATTTACATTTGTCTGTTAAAAAAAGATAAGATACTTTTTTATGATGATATAATTTTTCTAATTCTTTTTGATACATAGAAAAATTACTAGCATTTACCATAACAGTATGACTTACTTTTAATTCTTTAGCAGTTGCAATTTCTCCTTTATTTTCTTGATCGTTTTCTACTTCATTAGAAAAGTCATACTTTGATAGAAATTTTTGAAATTCTAATTCTTTAAAAAGAGAATAGAGTGATGGTTTATTTACTTCTTTACATTTAAAATCTTGATAGTTCATTTCAATAGGCACATGTGTATCAATTGTAGCAAGCTTTTTACTAAGGATTGCCATTTCTTTTCCTTGAACGAGTTTTTCTTTTAATTTTGCACCGCTTAATGAATCTATATTCTGATATACATTTTCTACATCACCATAATCTCCAATTAGGGTATAAGCAGTTTTTTCGCCAATTCCTTTTACTCCTGGAATATTATCTGCAGAATCTCCCATCAAAGCTTTTACTTCGATTACTTGAGCAGGTGTAATGTGATATTTTTCCATTAAAACTTGTGGCGTATATATCGTATAATCTGTTTTATTCCCTGGTTTATTACTTGGCATAACAACAGATGTTTGATCACTAATTAATTGGAAAGCATCTCGATCTCCTGTTAAAATATACGTAAAAATATTTCTACTCATATTTTCTAAAGCAACCGTTCCTAAAATATCATCTGCCTCATAGGTTTCAAGTTGTAACACAGGAATATTCATAGCTTCTAATATTTGTTTGATATAAGGCATTTGTACTCTTAGATCATCTGGCATTCCTTTACGTGTCCCTTTATATTCACTATACATTTTATGTCTAAAAGTAGGTGCTTTTAAGTCAAAGGAAACCGCTACATAATCCGGATTTAGTTTTTCTAACATCATCCAATAAATATTTAAAAAGCCAAAAACGGCATTGGTAGGAACCCCTTTTTTATTTAACATTTTTACATTTAATAAGCCGTAAAAAGCCCTATTCATAATACTATTACCATCTATGATTAAAAATTTCTCCATATATCTAATCTCCTTATCTATTTGCTTTATTTTTTAATTCTTTTTTCATATTTTCTAAAGCAATTTTCTCATTATCGATGTGCATATTAGTATGATCATAAGAAATATGATTTTGTTCTAATATTTCTATAGCCTCTTTATTATCAAAGCTCATATATATTCCTTGTTCTTTAATATTTTTGATAACAATTTTCTTTTCTTCTTGTTCAAAACAATAAACATCAAAATTAAGATACATTAATTCGTTATAATTTAACTTATTTAACAAATCTTTTGTAGCCGATATATTATCAATAGAGGCATAAGATGTACTTCCTTTTTCTTTATAAATCATATGTTTATTATCTCCATTTAAATCTTGTATCATAACATAAGAATCTAATGTTAATAAATTTTCAATTGATAAAATATCGATGGAATCGGGTATCATATAAATAATTAGTTGATAATAACAAGCCACATTTTGATAATGACACTTTAACAATACCTTTTTTAAAGTTTCTACATCACTATTTACTTTTATATTATATTCATATTTTTGATTTTCATAGCTTCTCATACAATTCACCTCTATATTAATTTTTCCCAAACATAATTAGCAACTTCCATACCTCTTTTAGTAAGACAAATTTGTTTATGACTATCTTTTAAAGGAAGTATCTTGATTAATTCTTTTTGTTCTAGATCTTCTAATTCATTTTGAAATAAAGAAAAAACATCTTTTCCAAAACGATTTAAAAATTCATTTGTATCAAACCCTTGTTTTAGTCTTAATTTTAAAATCATATATTCCTTCATCAGATCTAGCAAATCTAATTCTTCTTTTTCTGTTATTGCCGGGAAACCAGAACGTATACTTTGAATGTATCCTTCTAAATTTTCCGTATTTTTATAACGTGTTCCAGCAAAAAAGCTAGCTGCACCAGCACCAAAGCCTAAATAATAATTTTGATTCCAATAGGTTAAATTATGTTTTGATTCATAGCCTTTCATACTAAAGTTAGAAATTTCATACTGAAAGAATCCATTTTTTTCAAGCTTTTCAAATAAATTTTCTTTCATTTGATATTCTTCCTCTTCATCTACCAAACTAAATTCTTTACTAAATTCTTTTTGCTCTAATAAATGATAAAGCATTGTATCCTCATGAACTTCTAAGTTATAAATAGAAATATGTTTAATAGGATATTTTTTTATCATAGAAGTAACTTCTTCTAATGTTTCTTTCCAAGTACTTAGTGTAAGTCCTGGTAAGGGATAGATTAAATCTATTGAAATATTAGAAAAATTTAATTTCTTGCAAAGTTCTAATGCTTGATAGACATCTTCTATTTGATGAATTCTTCCAATTTTCTTTAAAACATCATTGTGCGTAGACTGAACTCCCATGCTAATTCTATTGATTCCACAAGCTTTGTAATCTTGTAATTTTTCTAAAGTAACACTATTTGGATTTACTTCGATGGTTGTTTCTATCACATCATCTTCTTTTTGAAATAAACGTAACGTATCCATGATTTTTTGAATATATTTACTATCTATAAAAGAAGGCGTCCCCCCACCGAAATAAATAGTTGCTATATCATATTCACTAAGTATTTCTGCATTTTGTAATATTTCCATACATACACAATCTATATATTCTTCTATCCTGTTTTCTTTTTTTACATAGGATGCAAAGTTACAATAATAACATTTACTCATACAAAAAGGTATATGTATGTATATACCAAGTTTTTGCTTCATGTTGCTCCTCCTAATACACGTATATTTAAGTTATGTATATTGTAACATATAAGATGTGGTATTTCAAGAAAAAATAAAGAGGAAAGCAAAAAGACTAGCATAAAAGCTAGCCTTTTGTAATATCATTTTCTTTTGCAAGTGCCATTAATTTATCTAGTCTATGTTTTAAGCCAGACTTACTAATTCTATGTTTTTCATCTTTTGCAGTTTTGTTTGCGATATAGTCTAAGCTTTCAGTAGGATATTTTAACCTTAACATTGCAGTATATTTTAGTTTTTCGTTTAAAGAGGCAAATTTTCCTTGCTTTTTTAAAAGTTCAATTGCCTCTATTTGCTTTACAGAAGAGGTAATCGTTTTGGATAGGTTAGCCGTTTCACAATTGGTTGTACGATTAATATGGTTTTTGACTTCTTTTTCTACACGTATTTGTTCAAATTTTAAAACTGCTTGACTAGCTCCAACAAGACTTAAGAAAAGAGAAATTTGTTCAGAATCTTTAAAATAAACAACATATTGTTTTTTTCGTTTGATTAATTTAGGAGTAAAATCTAGTAAAGAAATGAGATTAAAAAAATACTCCGCACATGCCTTATTTTTAAAAATTGCTTCAAAATGATAATCTTGCATAGGATCTACAATACAACCAGATCCTAAAAATACTCCTTTTAAAACCGATTTTATGCAACATTCCTTTAACTTAGCAATATCTAAAAACTCTTTAAATTCATCATTTAAATCACTTTTTATATTAGTTGCTGTCAGTGCCTCGCCAAATTTTTCAGCACGTGCGCAACAGATATTTTTATTTTTTGAGAATTCTTTTAAAATCTCCTCTTTTACATCTGATGAAAATGACATATCGTTCCTCCTTATTTAACAAGATTTTACCTTACAAATTACCACTCTATCATTGCCACTATAATCTTTTACAAATTCTATTAACTCGTACTGTTCACGTCTTAAAATATGTTCTTTTACTGATTCTAATTGATCATATCCAATTTCTAATAACAAATACCCATTTTCTTTTAGCACTTTATAACCATCATTTAATATACGGATATAAAAATCAAGTCCTGTTTTTCCACCATCTAAAGCAAGAATCGGTTCTTTTCTTACTTCTTCATCTAATAATTGAATGGTTTCTGATTTTATATAAGGCGGATTAGAAACAATAATATCAAATTTCATTTCATGTTCTATATAATAATTTAATAAATCCGTTTCTATCGTTTCCACCTTAGACTGCACTTGATTTAAAGCAATATTTTTCTTTGCAACCTCTAGTGCTTTTTTAGAAATATCAGATAGTATTACATGAGAAATATCGGTATTTTTTGCAACAGAAATACCAATACAACCACTTCCAGTGCATAGATCTAACATATCCTGTAACTCATAATTCCCTATATATTCAATTGCTTTTTCTACCAAGACTTCTGTATCTTGCCTTGGAATTAATACATCTGGTGAAAGAAGATACTGTTCATGGTAAAAATATGCTTTTTGTACAATATATTGTAAAGGAATTTTTTCTTTATATAATTGATCCCAAAGCCTTGTAATTTCAATTTGTTCGTTATAATTTAAAACAAAATGATTTAAGTCGATATATAAATCGTTAACAGAGCGATGTGTTACATAAGAAACAATTTGTAACATTTCTTGAAAAGTATATTTTTCAAAATCAACCAAATTTTTATTTTCCATTTTATAACGAATGATAAACTCTTTTAATTTTTTATCTAAATTTTCAAAAATACAAGCTTGAATTCCGTAAAGTCCTACTTTTAATTCATCATCTGTAGGCTTTTTGGTAGTAAAAAGCTGAATGACTAAACTAGGATAAAAAAGATATTGAAATGGTTTTGGTATATAACTTAATAAAAATACAATCTCATAAGCAATACTTATATTTAAAACAAGCCCTATTATTTCAAACAACAATTTTAACCAAATAGAGGTACTAGGTATAAGCAAGGTTTCAAGTAGTGTAAGGAATATAAAGTAAAATAAGAAATTGGTTCCACATCGAATATGAAATCGTGACATTTTTCGAACATTTTCTAATGTTAATTCTTCTTCCTCTAATTTTTCGCACGCATTAATCAATTTGTGTTCTGCTCCATGATACCTTAACAAAAGTCGAATCTTCTTACTAAGACTATACATAAGAAGAGCACTTATTACCAAAACACTTTTTATCATAAATTCTACCAATGCTTTTTGTGGGAATAACAAAGAAATTCCCCAAGGCAAAACAATGATTATGAGAATCGCTAAAAGAAATAAAATGAAATAAACCCATTTCATTTCTTCTTTTGTAATACCTTGTACTTGCAAATTCATATTAAGACTTTTACCAACCTGCTTAAGAGATTCACTTACATTGAAAAGGGAATTTTCAGATTGTGCCTTTAGTGAGGAAAAAGCACGAATAAAAGGAAGATCTGTAAAACTTTTTTTATCATAAGGTTCAAATTCATGAACCGTTACTGTAATTTTTCCTTCTTCATCTTTCATTGTAATAGATTCTCTATCTTCCCTATCAAAAACAATTCCATTAAAAAGAGCATTGCCTGCTAATATCATTTTTTTATTTTTTTTCATAATAACTCCTTAAAGCAAAGAAAGAGTGCCAAAAAGACACTCCGCTATATTTTCCTTATTTACTTGCTTTTTTAACTTTTTCACCATATTTTTCAAGGAATTTAGCAGCTCTACCTTGTGTAGACATTGCTTGTTTTTGACCAGTGAAAAATGGATGACAATTACTGCAAGTATCTGTTTTCATTTCTTCTTTTACAGAACCTGTTTCAATAACATTACCACATGCACATTTAATAACAGCTTTTCCATATTTTGGTTGTATCTCTGTTTTCATTTATTTCACACCTTTCTTACTTTCGAGTAACTTAAATTTACTAATATATTGTAACATATAAAAATAAAAAAAACAAGTATATTTGTATAAAAAATATAAAATGGTAGTGGCAAAAAGCATATAAACATTTATTTTGCCTCTTTATTCCCCCTTAAAATAGTTTTTCTTACTAAAAAATAATATAATTCTTATTATAAAGACTTTTGTCACTTTTAAAACATATACTATTAATAGGAGGTGATGGAATGAAAACAAACCTTAATAAAAACTCACTTATAAACTACCTTCTATGCCAAAGCAATTTAAAACTTCCTATCAGTTGCAATCATTATATTACAGGAAGAGATATCAAGACTTTTACAGATTTTGTATGTATTGAAAATACCTTAAGTACATTTACAAGTCAAGTAAAATGTCTTTGCAATCGTGTGAAGTTTCGTTAAATTGCCAAATTTTATATATTGTTTTTTTTGACAATTTATGTTATACTTTTGGAGTAAAAAAGATAAAAATTGGAGGAATATATATGGAAAAGTTTATCGTACATGGTCCTTGTAAATTAAAAGGAACTGTAAAAATCAGTGGAGCTAAGAATGCTGCCGTAGCCATTCTTCCTGCTACACTTCTAGCAGAAGGAAAATGCCATTTGGAAAATGTTCCTGATATTAGTGATATTAGGTCTTATTGCAAAATATTAGAAGCATTAGGTGCTAAAATAGAGTATCTTTCTAAAAATGAGATGATTATAGATAATACCAATGTAACATCTGCTATTGCTTCTTCTGAATTAACAAGCAAATTTAGAGCTTCTTATTATTTATTAGGGGCTTTACTTGGTAGATTTAATCAAGTACAAATTAGTTTGCCAGGTGGTTGTAATTTAGGTGCTAGACCAATCGATCAACATATTAAAGCTTTTGAAAGTTTAGGTGCTACTGTAGAGGTAAGAAACGGTAATGTTTATGCTTCTAGAAAAGAACCTTTGCATGGAAATTCTATTTTCTTAGATGTTGTTAGTGTTGGCGCTACTATGAATGCTATTCTTGCTGCTACACTAGCAAAAGGAAATACTGTTATCGAAAATGCAGCAAAAGAACCTCATATTGTAGATTTAGCTAACTTCTTAAATTCTATGGGGGCTAAAATTAAAGGAGCTGGTACCGATACTATTCGAATTACAGGGGTAGAAAAATTAAGACAAGTATCTAGTTATTCTATTATCCCCGATCAAATTGAAACCGGTACTTTTATGGTAGCTGCTGCTGCTACCAAAGGAGACGTTCTTATCCAAAATTGCATTCCTAAACATATGGAACCAATTACAGCAAAATTAATAGAAGCTGGTGCTACCGTAGAAGAACTAGGTGATAGCATTCGTGTTACTATGGATCAAATACCAAATTCTTTTACCGTAAAAACAATGCCTTATCCTGGATTCCCTACTGATATGCAACCACAAATTTGTATATTACTTACAATTGCTAGTGGTACCGGAATGGTTATTGAAAATATATGGGAGTCTAGATTCCAGTATACAGATGAATTAACCAAAATGGGGGCTGATATCTCTGCGCATGGTTCTACTGCTATTGTAAAAGGAGTAGAAAAACTATATGCTGCTCCTGTACATTCTCATGATTTAAGAGCAGGTGCTGCTATGATGATTGCTGGTTTAATTGCAGAGGGAGATACAGAAGTATATGATATTCATCATATTTTAAGAGGATATGAGGATATTGTAGAAAAGTTTAATAAACTTGGTGCTCATATTGAATATGTTAAAGAGGACGATAAGCATGATTAATCTTCATCCATTATATAGCTCTAGCTCTGGAAATTCTTTTCATATTGATAATGGCAAAGATCAGTTATTAATTGACGCCGGTGTTACTTATAAAGCACTTAGTTCTGGATTAAAAAGTATTAATCAAGATTTTAGTAAATTATCTGCGATTTTAATTACTCACGAACATTCAGATCATATTAAAGGCTTACCTTTGTTATGTAGAAAGAATCGCATTCCGATTTATGCTTGTGGCAAAACAGCAGATTATTTAAAACAAATGCTAAAAGAAAGTAATATTACAGCTGATATTTATAAAGTAGAATACGATAAACCTTTTCGTATTAAGGATTTTGAAATAACACCTTTTGAAATTCCTCATGACGCCGTTATGCCTTGTGGGTATCGAATTTCTTCTGGAAATAAAACGCTTACTTATGCAACCGATTTAGGTCATGTTACATCCGATGTTTATGAAAATCTTCAAGTAGCCAATTATTGTGTTTTAGAAGCAAATTATGATACTGCTATGCTAGATTTTGGAAAATATCCTTTTCCTTTAAAGAGGCGTATTAAAAGTCCTATGGGACATTTATCTAATGATTTATCTGCTGCGACTATTGTAAAACTTATTCGTCATGGACAAACTGATTTTTTACTTGCCCATTTAAGTGAAAATAATAATACGCCTTTTATTGCTAGTAATACCATTCAGTCGTTGCTATTACAAAATGATATTGATCCTAATTTGGTACATATTCATTTTGCTTCTAAATCTTTATCTAGTGAGGAGTATCAAATATGATGAATATCAAAATTATTTGTGTGGGAAAACTCAAAGAACCCGCTTTACAAAGTTTATGTGGTGAGTATTTAAAGAGGCTTAGTAAATATGCAAAATTAGAAATAATAGAGTTACAAGATGAAAGATTACCTGCCACTTTATCTGAAAAACAAATTTTAGACATTCAAGAAATAGAAAGTGAAAGAATAATACAAAAAATAAATAAATTAGGAAAATGTAGTGTTATTTTATTAGATTTAAATGGAGTGGAATTAGATTCTAAAAAATTTTCTAACAAGCTTCAAAATCTTGCAACTTATGAGAATTCTACCATTGTATTTGTCATTGGTGGTTCTTTAGGAATGAGTCCTTCTCTTTTACAAAAACCATACTTAAAAATATGTTTTTCTAAGATGACTTTTCCTCATCAACTAATTCGTGTTTTCTTACTAGAACAAATTTTCAGAGCTTTTAAAATCCAAAATAATGAAACTTATCATCATTAATATAAAAGGAGCGGTATATCCTAAAATATACCGCTCTATTATGTCTTATTGCTGTGCCGTAATCACGTTTGCCTCTACCACAATTCTGCTATTTTCTTTGTTACTGATGATTCCATCCCGGTAGTAAAATCCTTCCGGTAACTTTAAATCCTTTCCAGAAACCGTTGAAACAATGGTCGTATAAAATCCAGGTCTATCCCATGACAAAGAAACATCCGGATTTTGTTTTTTCAGTTCCATCATCAGTTCCGCCTTGCATAAAATCATCTTTCCCATAATAGGTCTCCTTTAAATAATAATTAATAAGTAAAATATGTATCTTTTATATTATATCATAAAAATCTCAAAAAGTCTATCATTAATTTCTTTAAAAAGTTTTATGAATATTTAGCTCTCTAGAATCAAACTCCTTTATTTCATTTGAAACACGCTTATAATCTTCTTCATTATCGATTTCATCTATATAATCCTCTTTATACGACATCCCATATATGCTCATATTATAAAGAATTTCATTTAAAGCATTTTCAGCATACACTTTTACATTTCCAGCTTTAACAAATTCAGCGACTTTTTCTTTCCATAATTGTAAATCTTTTTTGGCTAATTTATATAACGGTTGAAAAGCATAACAATCATCATCAAAAATATTTACAGATACTTCTAATAATTTATTGTCTCTAAATCTTCCTTTAAAATCTTTTTGAGGCAATACTTTTTCTTCGTTATAAAGACACACTGATTTATTTTTATTAGCTAATAATTTCTTTATTAAACTTTTATTAAAAACCAAATCTCCATGCATTAGCAATACATCATCATCTAAATATGTATTAACATTATTCATCGATACAATATAATTTGTATTCTTGTAATCCTCATTTGCAATAAATTGAAAATTTAGATTTTTAAATTTATCTGCTACCTCATACAATTGTTCTTTAAACGGACCAGTCGTAACGATAAAGTTTTCTATTCCACAATCACTGAGTATTCTTATTTGTCTTTCAAAAATTGTCTCTCCATTATATAATTTAAGCATACATTTAGGATTATTTTCAGTAAGTCCTGCCATTCTACTTCCTATCCCAGAATTAAATATGATTGCCTTCATTTTTATTCACACTCCTTAATTTGCTTGATACAATGGTCAAAGCAAGTAGTATAATATAAAGACATCCAATTGTAACAAAAATTGCATTCCAACCTAAAGTATCTTTTACTAGTCCAAATACAAAAGCCTGGACTGTTGCTCCCATATAAACAGACCAATCTAAAATACCTGCAGCAGTTGAAGAATATTGATTACCACCAATATCCCCCGCTACTGACCAAATAATGCCAGTAACCATGCTAAAAATTCCTACTATAAACAGTACTATTGATGCAATATTTGTTGAATGTATAAATGGAAAGGCAATTACACTTATAAATGTTAATATTGAAGCTAATGCTAACATAGGTTCTCTTTTACCATTAAATAACTTGTCTGTAAGAAAAGGAAATATAAACATTGCAAATGCTTGTCCTATTGGTAAAAGAATAGAACTAAAAATACCCTCTTTAATAGAAAGCCCCCTATATTCCATAAAATATGTTGGAATCCAAGTTAAAAGCCCGTATCTTCCAATTCCAGCAATTGCTGAAATAAAACAAAATAGAATCATTTTAGGTTGACTAAAAAGTTTTTTATATGGATAAAAGAAACTTTTATTTTCAGTTGTTCCTTTTTTTTCGTCTGTCATTTGTTTTAATCCGACATCTTCAGGTTTTTCTTTAAATAAAAAACAAAAAGGGATTAACAAAAACAAAATTGGAATGATCGGAAATCTAAATCCTGCTCTCCATCCTAATTCAGGAGCTAAACTTATACATAATGACACACTTAAATATGTAATCACTTGTGCCAAACCAGAAAAGGCAGTTGCAATACCTGTCGCAAATCCTCTCTTTTCTTTTGGCCACCATTTGTTCAAAACTCCGATTCCATTTGCCCAAACCATAGACTGAAAATAGCCATTTAATCCCCAAAGGATAGATATAACTAGAATGGAATTTTGAAAAGAAATTAGAATATTCATAATAGTAGACAATATAATACCCACTATTATGAATTTCTTATGTCCAAAATATATGCCAAGTCTTCCATTGATTAATTGACCAAATGCATAACACCAAAACAATGAAGAGGAAATAACCCCAATAACTGATGTTGTTGTTTGAAAGTCATCTGCCATATTCACCATCACTAAATTAATGTTTTGTCTACCATTATAGAAAAATAAATAAATAAAGCCAAAGCTTAATAGCATTTTCCAAGCATATTCTTTAAATTTTATTGAGTTAGACTGATTTCTCATCTTTTTCTTTTCTCCTTACTATCAATCTATAAATAAGCTTACCACTTAAATTGATAAAATATAAGATATTCTTAATCAAGCCAACATAATGCATATATTCTTTTGCTTCTACCTTTTTCTTATCAAAAAAATCCTCCATATATTGATATTTTGTTAATAATTCATCTATTTCTTTGATATTATATTTATAATATGGTTTTGACATATTAACGGCCTCTGACAGCTCTATAATCTTATTAACAAACGACATACAATTATGTGATTTATAAATTTTAAAGCCATGAAAAATTGGCATTGTTATCATGGAAAAGAAGTTAAATATGTATTCTGAGTCTTTTGATACATTTTCTATATATTTTTCAATCTTTTCCTTATTCTCTCTTGATACTGGAATTTTAAAGATCTTCAATTTTACATTTTTATATTTTCCAAAAGCATAGCAATCTAATGTTTCTATCATAAATCCACAATCAAAAGGAGAAAAATGTTTTCTTCTGGAGAAAGTATAAAATTTACTAAGATTTTCATCTAAACATATTGCAATATGTGTATATTCATATTTACTTATTAATCTAGTAAATTTTCCTAATCCTGTTTGTGCTTTTACTAGCACTACATATATATCATTATTTTGATTTTCTATCTTCATCATCTCTTTTACTTAACCTTTTAAATAATTGAATTTGTAATCTAATCATCTCATAATACATAGGAATTCCGCCTATTATAAATATCATATCTGCAAATTTTAAACCAACTCTCATTATATTTACAATATCCGTTGTTCCAAATAATATGCTTCCAATACATAATACTATAAAAAATAAATGTGTTTCTATTGGTCCAAGTCTTGGAAATAAAAATTCTTTTAAATATAAAATATAATTCATAGCAGTAAATATGATTAGTGCATAAACAGGTACTAAAAATATAGAAATTTTAAAACTAACAAAACCTGCAAATGATAATGCTATTATTAAATATGTTATATGTAAAATATCTGTTAATAGGTCAAAATATCCTCCAGCAGTAGAAGTCATATTTCTAGTCCTTGCAACATATCCATCTAAGTCATCACAAATTAAGTGACATAAAATTCCTAATATTGTCCCTATCAAAAACAATGGATTTATTTTAGATAAAAATGCACATATAATTCCAATTAAGCCACCTATTGCTCCAATCAAAGTTATTTGATTAGGTGTCATATTCTTAGGAATATATTTTCCTATTGTTTTATATAATAATTGTTGAAATCCTGTTTCTAATTTACTGGGTATTATTTTTTTCACTTTATTTTCTGTTTCCTGTGCTTTACTCATCATCATTACTCCTTTTAGTTTTAAATATATTTGCAACAAAAGATATTATATAATCTTTATAATCTATAAAATCATAAACACCTTCTCTTTTAGCCTTTATAAAAAGTTTTATTAGCAATTTATAATAATTAAAGTAAAATCTTTTTATAGACATTTTTGTTGGTTTTGCAACTAAATGTAGATAATCCCAATGTGATGGATTATTTGTAATAATTCTATCCTTATATTCTTCATATGTTTCTGTTTCCATTTCTGGTGTAAAAATTGAAATCGCCACATGCTTTAAATGATGATTTTTAATCCATTTATACAGATTTTTAAAATCTTTAGCAGTATAGTCTAAATCAATAATAAACATTCCCATAATATTAATCTTTAGATAATTACATATTTCAATACTTCTTACATTATTATAGACGCTCGATTTTTTGTTATAGTCATTTAATTGTTTATCATCTATTGCTTCTAAGCCCACCAAAACATAGTATAACCCTATATCTTTTAAGTTTTTCATTAAAGTTTCATTTTTGGCTATAAAATCTGATCTTCCATAACAAATATATCTTTTCTTGATATTTTTTTCTTTTATTAACCTAATAAATTCATTTAATCTATCTTTATTAACCAAAAAATCATCGTCAACAATGTATATATTATCTGATTTTATATTTGCAATTTCTTCCACAACATCCTTAATATCTCTACATACATATTGTCCCATATTCATTTTTTTCCTATGGCAAAATTTGCAATCATACGGACAACAATACGCAGTTCTTACCCAAGCAGAATGTTTCATTTCTAAATATCTATAATTATTTGAATGTTCATAAAAATAACTTCTATCTGGTAAAGGTAATTTGTTAATATCAAAAGCACTTTGTTTATTCTTTATCCAAGAATTATTTTTTTTATAACAAATTCCTTCTACATTTTCTAAATTTATTTTTTTATTATTATAATGATAATCTATTATATCCAATATCTTATATATATCAAATGTGGTTAATATATAATCTACATCATCTTTATACATTCTTTTATAGCATAATTGAGCATGTAATCCCCCAATAATAGTTATAATATGTTTATTAGTTTTTTTAGCTGTTTTACAATATTCTAGTATAAAATTTTCTTGCCTTGTCCTTCCACATACATAAACAATATCTGGATGACATTCTTCTATTTTTTCCTCAACGGTTTGTTGTTCTACTTGTCCATCATATAAATGTACTTTATATCCTTTTTCTTTTAAGATAGTGGATATATATTCTAATTCTAAACATTCGTTTTCTATAATTCCAACAAAATTATATTTTGTTCGAGAGATTTCTGGATGAATCAGAAGAATTGTTAAATTACTTTTTTCCATTTTTACTTCTTTCCTCCTCTTCGAGTTGGATATACGCTATCTTTCCCACCAAAGTTTTGGGCAGTTCCGTTCTAAATTCATATTCATAAGGTAATGCATATTTTGCCAATTTTTTTTTACAAAGCTCTTGAATCTCTTTTAATAATTCATCATTAGCTTCATAACCATTTTTTAATACAATAAATGCCTTTGCAACTTGTACTTTATATGGATGATCTATTCCTATCACACAAGACATCAATACTTTTGGATGAGAATCAATAATATTTTCTATATATTGAGGATAAATGGAATATCCAGAACTTACTATTATTCTCTTTAGTCTTTGTTTAAAATAGATAAAACCATCTTTGTCCATATAACCTAAATCCCCTGTGTATAACCAAGTTAGGCCATCTTTATGCTTTCTTAACGTCTGTGTTGTTTCTTCTTCATCATCTAAATAACCTTTCATAACAGAAGGACCACTAATTAATATTTCACCATCTTCTCCATAAGGCAATTCTTCATCTGTATTAGGTTTTACTATTTTATAATATGTATCTGGATATGGTATTCCAATACTACCTTCTTTATAATCATTCAAAGGAGTTAAACAACTTCCTGTAACACATTCTGTAAGTCCATATCCCTCTCTAATTTGTATATTAGCCCCATGTTCTTTTAAAAAACAATCTACTTTCTTTTTTAAATTGATTGAAAGAGAATCTCCACCTGAAATAACACATTTTAAGAAAGATAAATCATATCCAGCCAGATTTTTATTTTTTAACAAGGCTTCATATAAAGTGGGAACACCCGCTATGATATTCGGCTTATATTTTTTTAACAATTTGTCAAATGTCTTACTACTAAATTGTGGCAATAGTATACTTGTCCCACCAAAATATTGTACTGTATGAATACATATTCCAAGTCCAAACCCATGAAATACAGGCATGATCGCTAATACTTTATCTTTTTCTTTTAAACAACCACAAGCTTCAAAACTTTGCATAGCTAAAGCATTAAAATTTAAATTTGTTAATTCTATTCCTCTCGGATATCCTGTTGTTCCTCCACTATATAAAATTGCTGCTACATGATTACCATCAAAGTCATCCTGTATTTCTTTATTATAATTTTTAGATAACTTAATAAAATCATTCCAATTTAAAATAAGATTACTTTTTTCTATTTTTATCTTTCTACCTTTGGTTAATTGGTATCCTATTTTCATATATAAAGGCATTGAATTTTTAGCAGATACTAAAATACATTTTTCCAAAAATGTTTCTTGTGCTATCTTATTTATCTTATGAAATGATAAATCGATAGTTATTATATATTTACTTTTTGAAATATTTAAAAAACGTTTTATTTCATTTTCGGCTGATAATGGATGTATCATATTTGCTACGGCACCAATTTTATTAAGTGCATAAAAACTAGTAATTGCTTCTGGAGTATTAGGCATACAAATGCTCACTCTATCTTTAGTTTTAACTCCTAAACTTTTAAATGCTCTTGCACATTTATCTATCTCTTGTGCAAATTCTTTATAAGTTCTTTTGGTTCCATAATAATTGTAGCTAATATTATCTTGATGTTTTAATATTGAATTTTCCAACATCTTATATAATGATATATTAGGATATTCTAAATGTTCCTTTACATCATTATATGAACTATACCATGGCGTTTTTATTCTATTTTCTTTCATATAAATCTCTACTTTCCAGAATACAATATCAATTCTTTTACTTTTTCATATAATAATTTATTTGCTTCTTCTACCGTTAATTTCGATAGATCTAAAGGCTTTCCAAAAGTAATTCTTAAGTTTTTACTCCTAAATTTATAATCTCCTGTAATTGAATAAGGAATAATATTACAATTGGTTCTTTGTGACATAACAACTGCTCCAACTTTAAATGGTAGTAATGTTTCATTCGTATAATTCCTCTTAGCTTCTGGTGAAACATTAATTAATGCGCCTTTATTTAAATATTCTATTGCAGATTCAAGAGCTTGTTTATTATGTTTTGCTTTCAAATCAACAGGTATAGTACCAACCAAGTCAAATAACCATCCAAACTTTCCATCATGTAAATCTTTTTTGGCCAATGTATGCACTACTCGTTTCGTACATATATCAACAAGTATTGGATCCAATGCATGTTTATGATTTCCAGCTATTACTGCTCCTCCATTTTCAGGAATATATTCTTTATTTATAATTGTTGGATTATAATATAATTTAAAAATAACCGTAAAGATTGGTCTTAATATTTTATATATAATGGTATTATCTATTTTCATTTTTACTATCTTCTTTCGTTTAACAATTTCTTATTTTTTTCATTTTATCATATAAGCATAAAAAAATAAAGAAATCAAAAATATTTTGCAAAATATTTCAATTCTTTATCTAAGCCATCTCCATATCATACTTCTTTATTTTTTTCAATCATCCTACCAGGAATCCCCACAACCGTTGTATTAGGCGGAATATTTTTTAAAACAACCGAATTAGATCCAATTTTAACATGATCTCCAATATTAATATTTCCAAGTACTTTACTACCACATCCAATCATCACATTATTTCCAATTGTTGGGTGTCTTTTTACCTTTTCCTTTCCCGTTCCACCTAATGTTACTTGATGATAAATAATACAGTTATCCCCTATTTCTGCAGTTTCTCCAATAACCACTCCCATACCATGGTCTATCATAAGCTTTTTACCAATTTTAGCGCCAGGGTGAATTTCAATTCCTGTTAAAAATCGACTTCCTTGGGAAATCAATCTAGCTATAAAGAACAAACGTTTATTATATAAAAAATGAGCTATTCTATGGAATAACATTGCATGAAATCCTGGATATAATAATATAACTGTTAAAATATTTCGAGCAGCTGGATCTTTTTCTTTTATATTTTTAGCATCTTCATAAAGATTTTTAAAAAAGTTAAAAAAGCACTTCATAATATCACCTTTATTGTATGATATTAATAGAAAATGCTTTTGTTACTTGTTAATCATAAATTCTTTTGATAGAAACCGCTTTTTTTGTTTTATCATCATATTCTACTATAATCGCATTAAAACATGCTTCATTTTCACTACATTCATATTTGGCACGTTCTTTTCCTATAAATCTTTTTAATGCAATTTCTTTTTTTAATCCAATAACACTGTCTAGTGGTCCCGTCATTCCTACATCTGTAATATACGCTGTTCCTTGTCTAATCATTTCATCAGCGGTTTGCACATGCGTATGCGTTCCATAAATACAACTTATTTTTCCTTCTAAAAAAAGTCGCATAGCTATTTTTTCAGCAGTGGCTTCTGCATGAAAGTCTAAAAAAATATAATCAACTTCTTTTAATTCCTCTAGTATTTCCATTATTTTTTCAAATGGATCAGAAGTATTTTTCTCAAACATATCTCCCATTCCAAATTTTCCAATTAAATTTATTACCGCAATTTTTCTTTTATTTTTCTCAACAACAATATATCCATTTCCTACAAGATTAGTAACATTTGCTGGAATGACTAGTCTTTTTAATTTAGCATATTCTTGTGTCATTTCTTTTCTATAATAAATATGATTTCCCATTGTAATAGCATCAGCCCCATAAGAAAGAATTTCTTGGTATTCTTTTACCCTAATTCCTCGTCCATTGGCAGCATTTTCTCCATTTACAATACAAAAATCAATCTTTTCTTCTACCATATATTGATCTAACTTTTCTTTTAATTTATTTAATCCTGGTCTTCCTACCACATCTCCTACAATTAAAACTTTCAATGTAAGAACCTCCTAACACATAGTATTATATACTAGAAAAAGGATAAAATCAAGAAAATAAGCATAAAATAAAAGCCGTATTACTCA
>CALXBS010000025.1 GCA_944386605.1 uncultured Clostridia bacterium
CTGATGTGCTATTACTAGATGAACCTACCAACAATTTAGATATTGCTGCTATTGCTTGGTTAGAAGAGTTTTTAATTAACTTTGAAAATACCGTAATTGTTGTTTCACATGATCGTTATTTTTTAAATAAGGTGTGTACACATATTTTAGATATTGATTATAACAAGATTACAATGTATGTAGGAAATTATGATTTCTGGTATGAATCTAGTCAATTGGCTTTAAAGCAAATGAAAGAATCTAATAAAAAGAAGGAAGAAAAAATAAAAGAGTTGGAGGATTTTATTCGTAGATTTAGTGCCAATGCTTCTAAATCTAGACAAGCTACTTCTAGAAAGAAAACATTGGAAAAAATTCAGTTAGATGAAATTAAACCTTCTACTAGAAGATATCCATTTATAGAATTTAAGCCGGAAAAAGAATCTGGAAAAGAAATTTTAGAAGTTTCTAATCTTCATAAAGTAATTGATGGAGAGACAGTATTAAATAATGTTTCTTTTAAAGTTTTAAAAGGAGATAAGATTGCTTTGGTGGGTTCTAATGGAATCGCAAAGACTACTTTGTTTAAAATTTTAATGGGAGAAATAGAACCAGATTCTGGTAGTTTTACTTTTGGTATTACTATAAAACCATCTTATTTACCACAAGATAATGATTCCTATTTTAAGTCAGATAAAAGTATTGTTAGATGGATTGCAGATGATTATCATATTAATGATGAAACCGTTGTTAGAAGCTTTTTAGGAAGAATGCTTTTTTCTGGAGATGAAGCTTTAAAACAGGTAAATGTTTTATCAGGTGGAGAAAAAGCAAGATGTATGATTTCAAGATGTATGTTAGAGGCTCCAAATTTCATTTTATTAGATGAACCTACTAATCATTTAGATCTAGAAAGTATTACTGCTTTAAATAATGGACTTATGAAAACCAATGCAGAATTAATTTTTGTTTCACACGATCATCAATTTATTCAAACAATTGCTAATCGAATCATTGAAATTACAGAGGATGGAATTATTGATAAAAGAATGACTTATGATGAATACCTAGAGTTAAATGAAGAAAAAATCCGTAAAGAAAAAAGAATGTAATAAGATAAAAAAATCGCTAAACCATTTAAGCGATTTTTTTGTGCTATTAATTTATGATAATAATTGACATTTGTTTTCAAAAATTATATAATGCAAGCAGGAAATATTATATCTAATTATTAATATAATAAAGGAGGGGCCATATGCCAGATAAAGCAAATTCTTACTTAGATGTACATCCAGAGCAGGATGAAGTAACAGGGACATGTTTTTCTTGTATTCTTACACCACCAGATTCTTTTATTAAACCTGTAAAATTTTTACTGGATTGTGGACTGTATCAAGAGACGATGTATGCGGAGAGAAACAAAGATTTTTCTTTTGAACCTAACGAATATGAATTTGTTTTAGTTACTCATGGTCATATAGATCATATTGGACGTCTTCCTCTACTGTATCAGAAAGGTTTTAGAGGAAAGGTATATTGTACACGGCTGACCGCAGAAGTAATTGCAATTGCTTTAAAGAATACGTTGAAAATCTTTGAAAATGAGCTGAAACTGTATAAAATTCCACCATTGTATACGCAAGAGGATGTGGATATGGTTTTGGAAAATATTGTTACTTTCAAAGTGAACAAATTGTTTTATGTGCATAAGTACATTGCAGTTTCTTTTATTGCAAATGCACATATTTTTGGTGCAACATCTGTTTTTCTAAAAATTACCTATCCTAGACAAGAAAGTATGACTTATTTGTTTACAGGTGATTATGCAAAACAAAATCGTTTGTTTGAAGTTCCAGATGTTCCAAAGTTTGTCACTGAGAATCATCTTACTATTTTCCAAGAGGCAACCTATGGTTCTACACATTTAGAGGATATTGAAAAGGTTTTCGTAGACAATCTGAAAGAGGCGATAGCGAAGAATAAAACAATTGTTATCCCATTATTTGCTTTTGGAAGGTTTCAAGAGGTCATGTATCTTATTACACAACTCTTACAGGAGAAAGTTATTCCAAGAAGTTACAGGATTTCTTTAGATGGAAAACTTGCAAAAGAATATGTAGAACTGTTCCGAAAATACCGTTCTTGTTTAAAAAAGGAAGTACAGAGTATATTTTCAACCAAGTTTCGTTGGGTAGATGATCCTGATGATAGAGAACTTATTATTTCAGATTACAAAAAACGAATTATTTTGGCTTCCGGTGGAATGGGCAGTTTCGGACCTATTGTGGAATATGAAAGACGGCTGTTGGATAAACCAGATGTTTTGTTCCATTATATGGGATACACTGCTGTAGATAGTTTAGGTACAAAGATTCTTAATGCTAAAAATTTAGAGGCAGTTTGCATTAGAGGAAATACTATTTACAAACAGGCAGATGTAAAAATCTCACGTGAATCTTCTTCTCATGCCAAAGTAGAAGAATTGATAGAATATTTATATTCTATTAAAAAACTAGACTGTATTACATTATATCATGGGCAAAAAGAAATTGTTCAGCAGTATCAGCAAACGTTAAAAAACTTAAAGATTTCCAAAGATGTTTTAATTTCCAACAGTAATGTGACTCATCGATATGGACCATATGGATATATTAAGTCTATTTATCACACGACAACTCCAGTTTAGGCTGGAGTTGTTTTTTATAGAAATTTCTAATGTATTTTTCTAGTATTGAAATATCCTTTAATATGTATTATAATACTTATATCACACACATCTTTTATAAGGAGTGATGTACATGGAAAAGATAGAAATCCAAATTCAGTTACCTGTTTCTACCAGTCCCATTTTTGAGAAAGTTTTTATTACGGATATGGAAGGCAATGAGCTTTGGACGGGAGATCTTGGAACAACTGCAAAATTTAATCTAGAAAAAGAAACGAAAATTAAAATTGATTCAGGAGCTTTTTCTGAAGCAATTATAATAGAAATTAATCCACAGGAAGGATGTAATTATGAGATCACACTAAATCATGATTCTTCTAAACCTGCTCACTATATTATAAAAAGAATGTGATAAGAAATATAAAAAACAATCTGCACTATTATTGAAATAGTACAGATTGTTCTTTTTTTGGTGCCCCAGAAGCGATTCGAACGCCCGACACACGGCTTAGAAGGCCGTTGCTCTATCCAACTGAGCTACTGGAGCAACTATTATTATTATTTAGTACATCATCTATTGTAGCACAGATCTTTTTAAAAATCAATAGCTTTTGATATATTTTTAAATTAATTTTATATTTTGTTGACGAATGGTAGAAAAAGATGATATAATAGAGCAAAATAAAGGAAAGATAACTTTTTAATTTAAGTTATTAAAGTGTCACCTAAACGTGTACTAATACATCTTAATCATAAAGAAAGGAGGCAATGTTTATGAAGAAGATGGAGTATAAGAAACTAAAAAGGAAAACAAGTCGGAGTAACTGTATGCGTAATGGTGGAGGAGTGTGTCCTTTCTGTTGGGGAGTTGGTTTCATTACGGATGAGGATACAGGATCTAGTATGATTTGCCCGGGTTGCCAAGGAACAGGGCGTCAAAATTAAAGGAGGAAGAGCCCATTTTTATGGGCTCTTATTGTAAATACTATTTTGTTTAAAACATTTGAGTTGACATAAGAGCAAAATGATGGTATAATAAGTTATGTAGCAAAAAAATAACCAAACTTAAATTTAAGGAGGAGTCGCCATGATGATGAATAGTTCCAAAAAGATAGGGGCTTCTCTTGCATTCTGCGTGTTAGATATTGCAGAGGGCAGAGTAAGTCCAGAAAATGTCTGGTTTATTATACCAGGTACAACATTTAACGGGCCTGAGGCTGCAATTAAGGAATATGCAGATACCTATTGGCAAGGAAGTCTTGAAAAATGCGCTAACATTTGTAAAAAGTTATGGGCAGATGGAAAGATTATACAGCCAAGACTCGCTGATGTTGAGAACCAGATCTTTTGTGATCGCCTTTGGTATACGGATGCCGAAGAATTTAGAGAAGTACAGAGACGAAGAGGACGAGTAAAAGTTGTCGAACAGTTAGATATGTTAGAGTGTTTGACCGCGTAATAGAAAAGACGCCAGTATGCAGATACTGGTGTCTTTTTGTCACTAATTTTATATACAAGTTTTAATGTGTGTTATTGTTATTATTGTTGTTACTGTTACTATTACTATTATTGTTATGATTAGTATTGTTACTGTTATTATTGCTATTGCTATTGTTATTACTATTACTAGTATTATTATTGAAAATATATTGCTTTACATTATTTTCTAAATATTGATACATTTGTGTTTTATCAAATGATTTTATCGGTTTGTTTTGATTGATTGTTCTCATAACATCATTAAATAAAGTAATAGAGGCATAAGGATAAGGTCTATTAATACTTCTATTTGTATCATATCCATTCCAACAAGCAATGGTATAATATGGAGTAAATCCACAAAACCATTGATCATAATCCTCATTAGAATTACCAGTTTTTCCAGCGATTGCCATAGAGCTACCTAATTGAACATATCCTGTAGCTGTTCCGTTTGCAACGACTTCTTCTAAACAGTCAATTAGCATTTGTGCGGTTGTTTCTTTCATAACTCTTTTTGATTCTACAGAGTTTTCAATAACGGTATTTCCAAAATTATCAACAATTTTAGTGTAGAATCTTGGTTTGCAATAAACGCCATTGTTGGCTATGGTAGCATAAGCGTTAGCAAGTTCTAATGGAGTTACTCCATTAGTTAGGCCACCTAGTGCAAGAGGAGCAGTGTAACGATCTTCATCCACTAATGTTAATCCACAACTTTGAGCAAAATTATATGCAAAATTGGTATCTACTTTCATATTCGCTCTTACAGCAGGTAAATTCATGGATTGAGCAAGTGCATATTTTACAGTGACATTTCCATAGAAAAATCCATAGTAATTTTGTGGATTATAATTAGGACTATTTTCTAAAGGTGCGTCTTGTAATATATCATATTGTGAAGTTAAAGCGCCACTTTCAAATGCAGGTCCATAAGCTCCAAATGGTTTCATACAAGATCCTGGTTGTCTTCGTGTTTGGGTTGCACGATTTAAAACTAAGTTTGCGTCTTTTGTATCGACTCCTCCAATTAATCCTAGTACATCTCCTGTTGTATGATCTAATACAACCATAGCAGATTGCATTTTTGTGCCATCATAGTTTGTATAAAATATAGAAGAGGAATACTTAGAATAAGCAGAATCAATAGCACTTTGCACTTCTGGATCAAAACATGTATAAATTTTGTATCCACCTGTATAAATTTTGTTGATTGCTTGTTCATAGGTAAGATTTTCTTCTTGTTGCAAATATTTGGCAAATTCTTCGATAACTGCGTCTACATAGTAACTTTGAATTTCCATTTCTGATTTTGCTTTTTTAAATTCTATAGGAGTTTCTAAAGCAATTTCATAGTCTCGTTGTGAAATTTTTCCTAATTCTAGCATTTTTTGTAGTACGACTTTTTGTCTTGCAAGTAGTTTTGACTTTGCTTCTTCACTTCTATAAGGGTTTGTACCCTCAGGAGACTGAATAGTAGCTGCAAGGCAAGCACATTCTGCTAGATTTAATTCTTGAACCGATTTAGAAAAATAATTCTGAGCAGCAATTTCAATTCCATAAGAGCCTTCTCCCATGTAAATTGTATTGATGTATGCTTCAAAAATATCTTCTTTACTTAATTTTTTTTCAATATCAATTGCACGAATCCATTCTCTTATTTTTCTAGCGATACTATTTTCGTTATCATTAGAGATATTTTTTATCAATTGTTGTGTAATTGTACTTCCTCCAAAGCTAGAACTACCACCATTTGTTATGTAGGTAAAAGCAGCAGCAATTGTTCTTTTAATATCAATTCCATGATGAGAGAAAAAACGCTCATCTTCTATTGAAATAACCGCATTTACTAAATTATCAGGTAAATCGTTATAACTTACTGGAATACGATTTTCTGTTCCATGTAAAGTGATCATTTCATTTCCATTTTTATCATATATAAAGGTTGTTAAATCTAAAGAAGCATTGTCTATTTGTACCGTATCTGCAATGACATCTAAAGATGTATTTAAATCTGCATATATATTAGAGCAACAACTGCTAAAAATTACAATAAACATAAAAATAATGGATAGTAATTTTATTTTCTTGAAAGATTTCATTAAAAAATTACCTCCTTAAAATCTCTTTTGTAGTTATACATTATATAATTATTTAGACAAAAAATCAAGTAATGTGTCAATATTGTTAGAAACAAGGAAAAAATAAGTAAGGAAACTATTTTTTGCAAGTTACCATAATTAGTTTCCATAAAACGGTTGACGAATAAATTTTTATATGCTATAATATAAAATATCTGGAGTGTAATTTCCCAGATAAGGAATGATAAATCATTCCCTAACACAGAAGGCAGATGAATTTCTGCTATATTATGATTATTTTAGATGTGTTTCACACACATCAAAACTTTTTCACTATAATTTAGTTCCGAAAGGAATGGGCAGGTAAGTGAGTACTAGATATCTTTAATCCCAAGTTGAGGATGGAAGGGAAAACCGAGAAATGCTGGTGTAATAGCCCCACACCAACCCATAATTAGTAATTTTTTTAAGTGAAAAAGTAAAACTTTTTAAAAAATTTATAAAATTTATTTTAAGCTATTTATTTTTTTTATTTCATTTAGTTTTATTGTTTTATTTATGTAGAGAACCTGTAGTAGAGTTTCACCTTTTTTTTACTTGGGACAATGAAAAAAAGGACCCTAAACATGACGCCCCGTCAATAACGGGGCGTTTAGTTTATCCCTGTATAGGGGATGTTGCCAGCTAATGAACTTAAACTCAACTAAACTTTTTGCTAGCTACGCCGCTTTTTCTCAGTACCATTGAAATGTTACTTTTATTTTTTTTCTTACCGTATCTACATAATATCCTTCTACCTAAAACTTTCTATTTCTAAATTCTAAACCACTTCTTTCTATCATCTAATGTTAAATGAGTATTTTCAAACTATACCTTCATCTAATTCTTAGAAATATCTATATTGTATTATATCATTTAGAAATTAATTTTAAAAATTTAATTTTGTGTAATAGTTATTTCCATTATTTATTTTTACTTTTGGATTTTATTTTTTTCATTTTACTAAATAAGGATGTGTAACAAATGGAAGAAAATTGCTTTTTATGGCGTTATATGATATAATTGGATGAAAAAAATAATCTTTACTAATTAAAAAGGAGGATCATATCTTTATGGAGAAATCACAAAAAAAAAAAAAAAAATGTGCAATGACGGTCGGAAGATATAAAATTTACCACTATGGTCATTTGGCTTATCATTTAAAGTTACTTGAAGAATTTGATAAAGTGGTTATTTTTGTTGGCTCTTGTTATGTTCATGGGACAGAGCGAAATTCGACTCTTTCTGTTTTTATCATCAAGTGTATTGAGGCAGCTTTAAGTGCAGCAGGAATACCAAAAGAAAGATACTATATTAAATGTATGAGAGATTATAGTACATTTGATGAATGGTTTCAAAAGGTTTTAAAAGCTAGAGATCAGTTTGGAGCTACTCATTTTGTGACTGGAAATCAGGAAGATATTTTATCTGTGATTAAAAAAGAGCATTATGAGTTAAAAATGGAACTGATTAATCCAGAAGAGGGAAGTAGCATTCCATATCATGGAAGTGAGATTAGGGAGCATATTAGAAATCAAAATTTTGAAGCAATTAAAGAAATGCTTCCAAGTACGACTCGTAATATTTTATTTACTACTTCTACTTTTGAAGAAATTATGGCAGCAAGTCAAAACAGAGGAATTGACTTTGTTCCAGGTACACAAACGGTTGATTTGGTATTGTTAGTTAGAAACCGTGAGGATGGTAGAGTGTATGTTCTTTTAGGAAAGCGTGACGATACTAAGAAGGATTTTAAAGGATATTTTGGAATTCCTGGTGGCATTATTAATGACGATGAGTTTGAGACACCATTTGATGCATTATGTAGGAGTCTTAAAGAAACAACAGGGCTTGAAATGAATATTTTAGATAATACAATGGAGCCTGCTGTAATTCAGTTTAATAATGTCGAAAATTCTGAGATTGAAATGTTAAAATTTATTGGCTTATATAGTACAACAGATGAAAAATTAGCCGGATCTAGAGGCGGTTCTAGTCAATGCTTTTGTTGTATTGTAGATGATGATCTTGAAAAATACAAAAAGAGTATTCAATCAGGTGTAGGATTTGAAACGGTTGATTTTTACGATGTAGAAGAGGTAAAAAATATCACACTTGCTTATCAGCAAAATGATATGTTACAAAAAGCCTTAGATGTTGTAAAAGCATTTCCGTTGGTTTCACAAGAGAAAAAATCATTTACAAGATTTATCTCAATTATAGGGGGAAGCAGAGAAACAAATTCCACAATTGCAACTGGAATTGAATTTTTGTACAAGCAGTTAGGAATTGAGTGTATGGTATTAGATCATCTAAGCCAAGAAAATTTACAAGAAGTTTTAGATTCTGGAAAAGTCATCATTACCTATGAACATAGTAGATTAAATACCCCTTTATCTTTACTGGAAAGTTATTCTCATTTTGTCATTTGCTTAGATCCACTTTCTCAAAGGGTTAACGATTCATTTTGTCAAGATATGCATTTTGTGCAGAATGAAAAAGAAGCTTTTGAAATTGCATTAGATTATGCTAAAACGAGCATTACCCCGGATTTAAAAGAAAAAAAGGTACGTTTGTTAGAGATTTCTTAAACAATAAAAATGTCAGGATTGTTACCGCAGTTCTGACATTTTTTATATGGGAAATTCATTGAAAAATTGAGTGGTTCGTGGTAAAATGTGGAAAAAGAGAAGGGATGTTATGTTAAAGAAAATAAATATTCAAAAATATGTAGATATGGTTATTCTTTTTTTACTATGTATAACATCGATTAAAAAAGGTGGATTTTATCAAGAAGATATTGCTTTTATTGAATTTTTGATTATGGCAATAGGACTGATTGATTTAAGCATACATGTTATTTTATCTAGAAATAAAAAAGAGGTTACAATATGTTCCATATTTGCTTTCTTTCTGATAATTGCTTATAGCTTACCAATTTTATTTGAGAGTTATGCAAGCTTAGCAGATAGTATTTATGAATTACTTCGCTATGCTAATTTTTATATTATTTACAAGATTGTATCACTTAGTCCCTATAAAAAAATATATTTAAAAGGATTTGTTATAGTAGCTATTTTGCAATGTATTATTGGAATAGATGGAATGGGTTTAAGAATTTTAGAACCATTATTTCAATTTATGCAAACTGGATTTTTAGACAAAGATTTAACTAGAATGTCAGGAACCATTCAATATGCAAATGTGTTTGCCATGTTATGTGCAATTGCAATCTTATTACTACTTGCAAGTGTTTCTTTAAGTGATAAAAAACAAAAGATTATTAAAATAGCTTTGATTCATTTCCTTTTTGCTTGCATGCTACTAACAGGTTCACGTGCTGTTATGATTCTTTTTGTAGTTACAGTATTATTTACATTGTTTCAGTATTATACAAGTGGAAAAATGAGTAAGAAAGAGATTTTTGTGTTGTTGATTCCTTTTGTTTTAGATATAATATTTACTTCCATAGTTTCCATGTATTGTTTATATAGTGTAAAAATTTATGTATTTTTTGCTTTGTATGTGATAGGGAATATATTGATTTGCCATTTTTTATTTAAGCTACCTTTTGAAAGAGTAGAATGGAAGAAAAGTGTTTTAATGTTTTTAGTTGGAGTAACAGGGTATATAGTACTTGCACTTTTTATTACACTTCCACTACACTTAAGTGCGAATACAGAAGTGACAAGAAATATTTATCATTTTACAGAAGGAGAAAATGTGCTTACATTTCAAGTAGAAGAGAAAGAGGAGGATACAAGATACTCTATTTGTTTATTAAAAGTGTATGAAGATTTATCTGTAGAAGAGATAACAACTGTTGGCTATTATTCTAATACAAGCGGAAATTTTTTAGTTTCTTTTGAAATAGATGAAGAAGTAAAATATCTTCAAATGAAAGTAGTATGTGAAAAAGGAGAAATGTCTTTAGATTACGTTTCTTTAAATGAGGAAAAGATAGCACTAAATTATCTTTTACTACCTTATGATTTAGTGGAAAGATTAGTAGATGTTTTGCATGGTTCTACTAGTATAACAGATAGACTGATTTATATCACAGATGGATTTAAAATCCTAACTCGATCTTTTCAAAACTTTATGATTGGATCAGGAGGAGAAGGATTTAAATATCAATATGAATTGGTACAAGATAGAGCATATGTATCAAGTGAAATGCATAGTTCTTTTTTACAGATTTTTGTAGAATCTGGAATTGTGGGGTTTGGAATCATGATTCTACTAGTATGCTTTCATTTAAAAGGAATCAAACAATCTGGATTGCTTCCTGTATTTTTCCTTTTGATATGTCATGGTATGGTAGATTTGGAATTTTCTTACTTTTTAATGTTGTTTATCTTTGCCATTTTATTAGGATGTAGTGTTAGAGAAGAAGGAAAAAGAAAATTTAGCAATTATTATGAAATTATTCCTATGGTGGTGCTATGCTTTTTATGGATTCTTTTAGCAAAACAAAATGTGGCAAGCAAAATATCTGTAGATACACAGAATCCTATTGTAGAGATTAGGCAGTTAGAAAGAAAAGTAACGCTTGTGCCTTATGAAAATGATTATCGTGAAGATCTATACAGGGCATATACGAGTTATTTAAATGAGCTTGTAGAAAAGTATCAAAAAGAACCAGATTTAGCGTTACAAGAAGAAATTGTAAAAATAGTTCAAAAGATCAATGAGAATTTGGAGATTATGCTAAAAAATAATCCAAATGATAAATATACTATGATGTATGTAGCAGAAGGATATTTTGAACATTTTATTGTGTTTTCGTATGTTTTTTATGATGACGCAGTTGAGGATGGTTATATTGTTTATTTAGAAAAAGGAATGAATTTATTAAAAAATATGAAGGTAACACATCCTTTTAATCAAGTAGCACAAACAGGATATCAAACGATAAAACAAGAGCTAAAGGAGACTTTAATACGAGAAAATAGAAACCTAAATAGTGTGATTTTACAAAATTATATAGAAACAAATTTAGAATAAGATTTAGATATGCTTGTGTTTTTTTATTAGATATGATATAATTGATCTACTAGAAGTAAAAATAATTAAGGAGGAATTAAAATGGGTTGGATAGATTGGACAGTATCAATATTAACCATTTTAGTAGGGATAATATTAACAATCATCGTTATGATGCAAGACAGTAAAGAAGGACAGTCTTCTATTACAGGAGCAAATACTTTTTATGGAGCAAATAAAGGAAAAACATTAGATAGTACTTTATCTAAATATACAGTGGTACTTACCGTTATTTTTTGTATTCTTTGTGTAGTAACTACCATTTGTATTATGAATTAAGGATTTTATATGGATGAAATAAAAAATAACGAAATATATTTAAGAAGAAAGGAAGCGCTCACTTCCTTTTTTTCAGATAAAGAGTATCTACCACTTACTTTTAAGCAAATTGCTTCTGTTTTTGAGGTGCCTAAACAAGAATATGATTTATTAAAAGAGTTATTAGAAGAATTAGAGCTAGATGGACTTATTTTATTAAATGATAGCAAACGCTATGTGTCTGCCAAAAAAGAACATCTTATCAAATGTGTATATGAAGCAAAATCGACTAATTTTGGCTTTGGAATTATAAATGGAAGAGAAGATATTTATATTTCTGGTAGGAATGCAAACACCGCAATGGATAATGATCTTGTTTTGGTAAAAATAATTACAGGGGGTTACCATGCAAAAGAAGGCGTTGTTGTAAAAATATTAAAACGTGCGCCAAGAGTTATTATTGGTAAGTTTTTCCGTTTTAGAAATTTTGGATTTGTAGAACCGATGGATAAGAAGATACCTGAAATTTATATTCCTAAAAAGTATTGTTCTTTAGCTGAACATTCTGATTATGTGGAAGTAGAAATTGAAAAACATGCTGAGAAAAACTTAAGAATGGAAGGAAAGATTCTTCGTGTGATTGGAAAAAATAATACTCCTAATGTAGAGGTAAAAGCACTATATCTTATGAAGCGTTTGGACGAATTAGAAAGTTTTTCTGAAGAAGTACAAAAAGAGCTAGAATCTATTCCAGAGAAAGTAAAAGCAGAAGAGCTGGTAGGAAGAAAAGATAGACGTGACGATATGGTTGTAACTATTGATTCGCAAGATGCAATGGATTTAGACGATGCGGTAAGTGTAAAAAAATTAGAAAATGGGAATTATCTTTTATCTGTCTATATAGCAGATGTAAGTCATTATGTAAAAGAAAACACTGCACTTGATAAAGAGGCAATTGATAGAGGGACAAGCATATATATTCCTGGAACCGTACTTCCTATGTTGCCAAAAAAGCTTTCTAATGGAATTTGTAGTTTAAATGCTTTAGAAGATAGACTGGCTTTAGGGGTAGATATGGAAATAGACTCAGAAGGAAAAGTAGTTGCAAGTGATATTTTTAAAGCAATTATTTGTGTTCGTAAAAAGATGACATATGATAAGGTTTATTGTGTGTTATGTGATGAGAAAGTAGAAGGCTATGAACCTTTTAAGGATTTTTTACTGTTAATGAAAGAATTAGCACAAATTTTAAATCAGCAACGTAGAGAAAAAGGAAGTATTCATTTTGATCTTCCAGAATTAAAGGTAGAGCTAAATGCTGATGGAAGTGTTTTAGAAATTAAACCTTCTGAAAAGACAATTGCTCATAATATGATTGAAGAATTTATGCTAATTACTAATATGGTAGTTGCAGAAAGATTTTTCTTTTTGGATGTTCCATTTATTTATCGTGTTCATGAAACTCCAGATGAGGAAAAGCTAAGAGAGTTAAATGAGGTTTTAGAAAATTATCATAAACGTATCAAAGGAGTAAAAAATATTCATCCGAAAGTGCTGGCTGATTTATTAGAGGACATTCAAGATGAAGATGAAAAACAGGTAATATCTAGTTATGTGTTAAGAACTTTAAAACTTGCTAGGTATAGTAATAAATGTTTAGGACATTTTGGATTGGCTGCTAGATATTATTGTCATTTTACTTCTCCCATTAGAAGGTATCCTGATTTGTTTATTCATAGAATGATTTCGAAATGTTTAGAACAAAATTATGGTATGAATCAAGAAGAATTTTTAAAATATGATAAAGAGGCGGAAAAATATGCCAAAAGCTCATCTGACGCTGAAAAAAATGCTACTTTGATTGAAAGAGATTTTGATGATTTGTATGTAGCACTTTATATGTCTAAAAGGATAGATGAGGAGTTTCATGCAATTATAACTTCTGTTACTTCTTTTGGAGTGTTTGTAAAATTAGATAATTTGGCGGAAGGACTTGTTCCAATTTATTCCATTTTTAACAATGAGTTTGCTTCCTTTGATGAAAAAAGACGTATTATTTTTGGGGAACGTTCTAAGGAAGTATTTAAAGTAGGAGATCATGTAAAAGTAAGATTAACGAAAGTAGATATTCGATTAAAGCAAATAGATTTTGTCATTGTGGAACATAAGGGGTGAAAGATTATGAGTAATCATGTACATGATAATGTAAATGTATTTGAAGGAGAAAAAAAGAAAAAAGTAAAGAAAGAAGAAAAAATTTCTTTTAAAGACTTTTATAAGAAAGAATTATTTAGAAAACATTTAACATTATTTATTATTTGTTTGTTTGTTTTTATAGTTGCATTTTTGATTGGAACTAATGTTAATGAAGTAGATTTTTCAGATATTTATCAAAATTTTCAAGAATTATGTTTAAATGGAAAGACTGGAATGATTAAAAATATATTTACGGAAAAATTAGCAATTAATGCTTTGATACTTCTTTCTGGCTTTACTCCTTATATTTATGTTCCAGTGATAGGAATACTTTATGCTTATAACGTGGCTTTTGATTTGGTCGCAATTTATCAAAATTTATGTGTAAATGTCAATATTTTAACATTTACCATTGGATCAATTGTTCAAGTGTTTGGAATTTCTCTTTCTGTTGCGGCAGGAATTTATCTTTGTAAATTAAGCACGAAAAGGTTTAAATATGCGCAAAAAATGGATTTTACAATCAATGATGTAAAAAAAGAATGGTATGAAATTAGAAAAAATCAAGAAAAATTAGAGGAAGTGCAAGAAAAACAAAAGAAAAGAGAAGAAAAGATAGAAGCTTTAAATGTAAAAGTTCCGTATCGATATTTAATACTAACGTTTATCATTAGTAGTTTTATTGTATTGATAGGTGGTTTCATTGCAGTTATATAAGGAGGAATTATGAGAGTTAGAAATAATCCAAATGCCAAAGAAGAACTTTGTCAGTTTGATAGATTTCTACAAGATAAAGAGGCATTGCAAAAAGTTTTAGAAGATTCTAAGGAAGTATTTGTAGAAATTGGAATGGGGAAGGGAGATTTTCTTTTAGGAATGGCACTTGCAAATCCAGATGTTCTTTTTGTAGGTGTTGAACTATCAGAAACCGTACTTTCGATTGCTATCAAAAAGATAAAAAAATATGAAGAAGAAAATGGTATTATCTTGAAAAATCTTTATGTGATGTCTTTTGACGCAATTGAAGTTGCCAATTATTTTCCAAGTAAACAAATTGACAAATTGTTCTTAAACTTTAGTGATCCATGGCCTAAGAAAAAACATGCAAAAAGGCGTTTAACCAATGAAAAGTTTTTAACAGAATATACAAAAGTGTTAAAGAAAAATGGGATTATAGAATTTAAAACAGATAATCGAGGATTGTTTGAATATAGTTTATTAAGTATACAACATTTTGGTATGGAGTTTTTAGAAGTTTATTTAGATTTACATCAAACTGATATACCAAATGTTGAAACAGAGTATGAATCAAAATTTTCTAGTAAGGGGCCAATTTATAAATTGGTGTGCCAAGTAAAAGAAGTATAAAAAGAAAGTTAATATATACACCTTAAATGTTAGAAAAATAAACATTAAGGTGTATATTTTCATTGGAGTAAACATAGGTAAGGCTATGGTACAGGAGAGTCAAAGGCATGGGTTTACAAAAATCCCTAACGTTTCGATATAATAATATAGGTTACCAGCCATATTACAATAAAGAAAGGTAGGGATTTTTAATTTCTTAATTTATGTCTGTGGAGGTAGTAGGTTACGAGGTCGAAGAAGCAGGAAGCCCATAGCTTTAAACAATGGAGAGTTCACGATAAAAATAAAATATGTGTAGGGCAGATATTGAAAACATAGTATTATTATTTCTTATTGCATTAAAAATGCATTAAAAAAGCTTATAAATGTTAATACATCAACATTTATAAGCTCTATTAAATGGCTGGGCTGGCTGGATTCGAACCAGCGGAATGTCAGAGTCAAAGTCTGATGCCTTACCACTTGGCTACAGCCCAATATATTATCAAAGACTGGGGTGGATAATGGGACTCGAACCCATGACACCCAGTGCCACAAACTGGTGCTCTACCAACTGAACTATATCCACCATCAGTTGCTCTATTATTTTAATATATTTTTTGCCTTTTGTCAATATGTTTTTGTTAAAAAGTGGAAATGTTCTGTAATAGTATATGTTTTTTGGATTAAAATATACGTATATTTCGAAAAGATTGTTTGATCAGTTGTATTGAATTTTTAAGAAAAGTGCGATATAATATAATTCATAATTTCTTTTTAGGAGGTGGAAAATAGTGCTAATAGATGTTGAAAAAATGAGGCTATTAAAGTCAGAAAGCCCAGAAATGAAGTTTAAGTTATTAAAGCCTAATATTGAACGTTTTTTTCGTGATTATATTTATTATTTTAATTTATATGAAAGAGAAGAATTAATTATTGATTCTGGCTATTTACCTTATCATTATTTAGATGAAACAGTACTTGCTAAAGTGGTAGATTTATTAGAAAAAGAACTAGGCTATTCTATTATTATTATGAAGACAACCAATATCAATCAACTAGGTTATCAAAAGGGCGATTTGATTAATATTAGACTATTTGATCCTAAAAATGCAAATCCAAAAGATATTGATGATTATTTTAATTTAAAAATGTTTCAACCATTGTATTCTACTTTTCATTCTTACAATAATATACAAGGAAAGTTAAAAAATAATGTATCTTATTTATCTTGTTCCAATTGGTCTGATAAATTTTTGTTAGAGGATGATGTAGATGAGAAAAATTAAAAAGAGACAGATCGCTATAGTAGTTGTTCCTATTGTCTTATTTATTTTACTAGCAATTGCCATACAGAGTGAATTTATAAGTGGTTTTGAGAATTGGACTTATTCAGAAATTGTAGAACATATGTCGCCTACTTTGACGAGAGTATTAAAGATAATTACTCATCTTGGCGACCCTATATCAGTTATTGTGATTTGTTTGATTTTACTTGCTTTACCACATTTTAGAAAAACCTATAGTTTGCTCATTTCTATTAATGTTATTTTGCAAGTATTCATTAATTATAGTTTAAAGCTATTGTTTGCTCGTGAAAGACCGGATATTTTACAATTAGTAACAGAAAAAAGTTATAGCTTTCCGAGTGGTCATGCGATGATTAATATGGGACTTTATCTAATGTTATCGATTTGTATTTACAAAACTGTAAAATCAAAGAAATTAAAATATGTTTTTATTTGCATTTTGATGATATTCCCTATTATCATAGGTTTAACAAGAGTATATTTAGGAGTTCATTATATAACCGATATATTAGCAGGCTGGAGTCTTGGAATTGCAATTACTTTTGTGGTGTATAAAATTTTTGACAAGAAAAATGTGTTAGAAGAGAAAAAAGATATTAAGATGGATAGTTAAAAGCTATCTATTTTTTTATGAAATTTTCAAATATGCTTGAATAAATAAGTAGAATAGAGTATAATGAATATGTATATTGGGGTGTAGCCAAGTGGTAAGGCATCGGACTCTGACTCCGACATTTCGTTGGTTCGAACCCAACCACCCCAGCCAAAAATGATTAAGAAGAGTAGTACTAAAAATTTTTTAAAATAGCTATTCTTCTATTTTTTATACTTAATTTGCTTGTAATTATTTTGCTAAGTTTATGTTTATAATATCTAATAAAGTATAATTAGATTTGTCTACTTAATTATCATTATAATAAAGATAAATGTATATTTTTAAGCAATTTACATAAAATATTTTATGGGTATTGACAGACTTTTAAAAATCTGTTATACTTAAAGTACCAGAACAAGTAAGTTCGTTCGGTGTACAAACAAGATTAGATTGAAAAATTAAGTGTATTGTAAATACACCTACTTGTTTGGGGAAGTCAGACAGCTGACTTCTTTTTTTTATGGCAAATAAATAGAAGTATTTAAAAAACTAGTTCTTTTTCTATAAGTTTCAAAATCATCATTTTGTAAGTAATGATAATAACAATGTCTAACTTCGCCTACAAGTAAATCTGCTGCCTGTACAGGATAATTATAGTAAGAATTTTTATATTTAACTTTTACATTAACAGATGATAATATAGGTGGAAAACTTATTCCGTAATCATAGTTCATAACTCCGAATTGTAATTCTTCTTTTATGGTACTTTCTAAATCATAATAGCCATTTGACAATGTTGGTTGTTCATCTAAATTCAGAACTAATTTTACATGTTTTTTAGGATTTAGTCTATTTTGAGAAATTAAATTTTCTACAATTTTTTTAACTTCTCTTTTTATAACATAATCTTTATATCTCCCTTTTGAGGCCTTACTATCAAATATATAATCTTTTAATTTATGATTAGATACAACTGCAACAGAAGTATCATATTTTTTTATAAAATTTAATAATCTTCTTCTATCTGAGGATTTTAGCATATTAGATTTTAGTTCTGGACAAGAATATTTGCAATTTTGATGGTTATGCGATGAACAGAAATTTTTGTCAAGTTGTGAATCTTTCTGAAAGTTTTTGCAATACTTTGATTTTATACTTGTAACTAAAGCCTTATATTGTCTTGAAAAATCTTCTTGTTCTTTTAAAGATAGAAAAAATACACCACCATATACAAAAACTAGCTCGTTTTCTTCTTGGGATAAGCGACCAGAATCATCCATATTTATGTATATTATTTGTTCTTCTTTACCTAATAAATCATTTCCCATCTTTTTCACTCCTTTCAATCAAAATTATAACCAATCAATCTTTTTACTACGCCAATTATTTTTACAGGTATTGTTTTACACTCTTCGTTTGTAAAAAAAATTGGTTCATATTTTTGTGTATTGAAAGGCATAAGTATTATACCTTTTTCGTTTTTCTTGATCTGTTTTACGGTTGCTTTATCATCATTTACAAGCACAACTACTATTTGACCGTTTTCGTAATCATTTTGTTGTCTTACTATGACTACATCACGTTCTAAAATTCTAGGAAACATACTATTATCATTTATTTTTAACCCAAAATATTTTCCATCATTAAATTCATTTTCTGGTAATTCTTCATAGTCGATTATATTTTTATCTGTCAAAATTGCTTCTGCTGATGTTATGTTTTTTATAACTGGTATTTTTATAATTTCACTTTTTTTATTTTTCTTTATTTTTATAGGGACATCATATCCCATTAACCAAGCAATATTAACATTATATAGTTCAGCAAGTTCTTTTAATATAGGATTTTTTATTTTCTCTGTTTCTCCATTTTCCCACCTTAATATAGTAGACTTATGTAATCCTAGTTTATTACCGATTTCTTCTAATGTATAATGATTTTCTTCTCTACAAGTTTTTAAACGTTTTGCACATTCACTTAATTGATTTTCATTCATGTTTTCACTTCCTCATGTGTTTATTATAACACAAGTTGTAAGAAATGCAACCAAATTTATAAAAAACACAAAAAAGTTGCAAAATGCTATCAATATAAATAACAAATTAGAAAGTATGGAGATGATATAGCTTTATTTTTAAAGAAAGGTACTACCATTTCATTTTTTAATGAAATAATATTGTTTAGTAATGATTAAATTTTTAATGAGATCTGAGAAAAATTTAAATATAGTTGACAAAAAGTGAAAAAGGGAATAAAATTATAAATATCTCATTTGGCTTGAAAAAGTGCTATGGTTTTACACAATGGATAGTTAATAAACAAAGAGGGTACTATATAAAATTAATTCATCATACTATTCGGCCAAGTGATATCTGTAAATGTAAAAGAGTGGGAGCATTTACAGATATTTTTTCAATAAGAAAAGTAAGGTGATAAAATGGTAAAAAATATACAAGATATAGCTAAAAATTTAGGATTAGAAGAAGAGGATCTAGAATTATATGGAAAGCATATTGCCAAAATTTCTTCTGATGTATATGAAAAAGTAAAATCTCAAAAAGATGGAAAATTAATTTTAATGACCGCTATCAATCCAACTCCTTTTGGAGAAGGAAAGACGACACAGTCAATTGGTCTTGCAATGGGACTTAATCAGATTGGAAAGAAAGCAATTGCGGTTTTAAGAGAACCATCTTTGGGACCTGTTTTTGGAATCAAAGGTGGAGCAGTTGGTGGTGGAAAAGCTTTAATAGAACCAAGAGAAGATATTGATTTACATTTTACAGGAGACTTTCATGCCATTACCAGTGCTAATAATTTACTTTGTGCTGTAATTGATAATAGCATTTTTCAAGGAAATGAATTACAAATTGATAAAGATAGGATTTGTATCAAAAGAGTAATGGATATGAATGATAGAAGTCTTCGTGATATTACTATTGAGGAAAATAAAGTAAATAATTTAAGTTATCATACTGGTTTTGAGATTACTGCTGCTTGTGAATTGATGGCAATTTGTTGCCTAGCTAAAGATATGGAAGATTTAAAAAGAAGAATTGATCATATGCTAATTGCTTATGATTTATCTGGTAATCCAGTTTATGTAAAGAGTTTACATGTAACAAATGCTATGGCAAAATTACTAAAAAATGTGCTAAAGCCAAACTTAGTACAGACTTCTGAAAATACACCTTGTTTACTTCATTTGGGACCATTTGCAAATATTGCACATGGATGTAATTCTGTAGTTGCTACAAAATTAGGTTTAAAACTTGCAGATTATTGTATTACAGAAGCTGGATTTGGAGCAGATTTAGGTGCTGAAAAATTCCTAGATATTAAGTGCAGAAAAGCAGATTTAAAACCTGATTTAGCAATTATTGTAGCAACCATAAAAGCTTTAAAATATCATGGTGGAGTGAAACTAGCAGAAATTGAAAAAGAAAATCTAGAAGCAGTACAAGAAGGGCTAGCAAATTTAAGAAAACATATTGATAATATGAAACAATATGGCTTACCAGTGGTTGTGTGTATCAATGAGTTTGATACAGATACTAAAGAAGAAATTGCCTTAGTAGAGAATTTTTTAAAGGAAAATCAAGTAAAGTGTGTATGTTCTAAAGCTTTTTCACAAGGGGGAGCTGGAGCAGTAGAGTTTGCTAAATTGGTTGTAGAAGTGCTAGAGAATGAAACCTCTCATTTCCATTATTTATATGAGGATACGTTAGGTATTAAGGAAAAAATAGAAAAGGTGGCAAAAGAAATTTATGGAGCAAAGGAGGTTATATATTCTTCTAAAGCATTACAAAATCTAACAGAAATTGAAAGCTTAGGATATTCACATTATCCTATTTGTATAGCCAAGACTCCAAATTCTTTGTCTGATAATCCTAAGTTATTAGGATGTCCAAAAGATTTTAATATTACGGTTAGAGATATAAAAATTGATAGTGGAGCTGAATTTATTGTTGTATATGCAGGGGATATTATGACAATGCCAGGCCTTGGTAAAAATTCAAGATATCAATATTTTTAGAAAAATATATTTACATTTTTCTACATTTAGTATATGATTATATAGAGTAAGGAGAGAAGTTTATGCAATTAAATTTGATTGTGCAAAAAAATGAAGAAAATAAATTTGCTGATAAATTAGCGGAATGTTTTAATAAAAATCCTAAGAAAGCATATTTTTTCTTTGGAGAATTAAAAGATTCTGGTTTTAGAATTTTAGAAGATTATTTAATCGATAGTAAGGCAAAATCGTCTTTTATCATTGGAATTGACAAAAAAAATACAACTAAATTATTACTAGAAAATATTTTAGAGTATTCAAAAGATGTCTATTATTATTCTAATAATGCAATGAGAGAATTTAATAGTAATATTTGTATTTTTGAATATACCAATGAAGCTTATCTATATATTTGTACTGCTAATATGTCAGAGAATGGGATTGCAGAGGATTTGACGATTTATTCAGAATATATTTATGATTTGAAGAATAAAGAGGAAAAAGCAAGCTATAAAGAACAATTAAAGAATATTTTGAAAGTAACGGAAAGTGAAGAATTTCATAAATTAGATAAAGTAGAAATTGATAAATTAGTGGAAGAAAAAGAAATCTTTACAACCAGACAATATAATCATTCTGTAAAGAGCATTTCAGAGTTTTTAGGAAAAAGTACTGCTCCTGCAGAGCCTAAAAAAGAGATGTCAAGACAGGAAATTGATGATGTATATGTACAAGATAAAGAAATTCCAAAAGTAGATTTATCAGATATTTCATTAGATATTGATATGTCTTCTTTAGAAGAAATGGAAAATGTTGCTAGAGAAACAAAGAAAGAATCAGAAACAAAAAAGAAGGAATTAGACGTTACCTATAACGAGAATGATTTTAACCAAATGGCTAATTTAGAAGAAGTAAAAGAGCTAATTGATAATAGTTTTGAAAAAGAACAGGAACAAGAGGTTCTTGATAAAAATAACGAGTTATATGATGAATCAATGTTAAATGATGAATTTGATGATGATGAGACAATTGATTTAAATGAAATGCTTTTTTCAAAAGCAGATGTAAAACTGGAAGTTCCTACAAAACCAAAAAAGAAAAAAGTTGAAGAAGAAATTGAAGACAAGGTTCAAGTTAAGAAATTAAATTTGAATAACATTTCTAATTTCATATTTGAATTACCTGCTAGACCTCAACGTGAAGAAGACTGTAATTTGTTAAAGATTCCAAATTATATACGTACTATGATTCCAGAGTTTTTTGAATTAAATGACAAAGCAAAAAATGTTGAAATCAATGGTTCTATGTATAAGGTAAGGAAAATAAAAATAGAAACAGTAGATGTAAAAACAGGAATTAAATATACAGATAGAGAAGCAAAAATCATGCTAAAAGCTGGACAAACCTATCTTACATTTTCATCCGATACATTTAAAAATATTATTTATGCTGAAAATGATATTGTAAGAATGATTAAATTAGCAAATGATATTTATCATATTGAATTTATTTCTAGTGATATGGAAGAATATAAATTGTGGGATAAAATATGTACACAAAATTTTAAATCAAGTACAAGAAAGTATGGTATGATGTAAAAAAGTAAAATAATATAAAAAGTAGATTAGATAGCCTCTAATTTGCTTTTTTTTTGACAATAATAGATTGAAAAAGCAAAATAAAAATGGTAGTATGCGGGTGTAATAGGAATATTGCAGAAAAAGATAAAAGTTTATGTTAACAAAAAACTTTGAAAGTATGATTGGACTACACACACACACACAC
>CALXBS010000026.1 GCA_944386605.1 uncultured Clostridia bacterium
ATTGTAAAAAGAATATGGATGAATAAAAATAGAAATATAATAGCAATCAATCACTATTTAAATATGCGAAGAGAATATGTAAAAAGATTAAAAGCCGCAAAATTAGAAAAAGTACCTTTGGATATGATTACAAGATATAAACTAACCATGGATAGTCTTTATGAGAAAAATGTTCATTTATTAAACACAAAAATGGAACAATATAAATCAAAATATGTACAAAGTATTACTAAATTAGACGCACTAAGCCCTTTAAAAACACTAAGTAGGGGATACAGCGTTACACAAAATTTAGATGGAAAATTAATTAAAAGTATTCACGATGTAAAACCAAAAGATTCGTTACAAGTGATATTAAATGATGGAAAAATACAAGTAAGTGTAGAATAGGAGAGAAGAGTATGGCAGAAGAAACCAAAAAAACTTTTGAAGAAAGCTTAAATGAATTAGAAAAAGTAGCACAAAACCTTGAAAAAGGAGATTTAAGTTTAGAGCAAGCAATTGCAGAATTTGAAAAGGGAATGAAATTATCAAAAGAATGCAGTGAAAAACTAGAAGAAGCAGAGAAAAGAATTCATATTTTAGTTCAAGCAGATTCTGGTGAAATAGAAGAAAAAGATTTTCAAGTAACAGAAGAATAGTACACTATCTAAATAGTGTATTTTTCTTCGTACATTTTTTACAAATTTTACAAAAATACTTGACTTTTATTTTTATATCGAATATAATATAAATGTTCCATGAAACGGGCCTTTAGCTCAGCTGGTTAGAGCGCTCGGCTCATAACCGAATGGTCCGGGGTTCGAGTCCCTGAAGGCCCACCATTTATTTTATAGGAACATGGGTAGATGTCCGAGTGGCTAAAGGAGGCAGACTGTAAATCTGTTGGCTTACGCCTACGATGGTTCGAATCCATCTCTGCCCACCATAATATAATGGTTTAGAAATCAACTGTAAAAAGTTGATTTTTTTTGTTAAAATTTCTTTTATCTTTAAGATCCATTTTTATATTTTTCTTTATGTAATATTGCAAAAATTTATATAACAATATATAATTTAAATAGTATATGATACAAAAAAGGGGGTAAAAAATGGAAGAAAAACCAAAAGGAAAAAGAAGTTTATTGATTTTCTTTTTAATATTAGTAATATTGGTTATTGTTGTAATATCATGTTTTATGTATGTAAAAAATAAATCTTTAAAGGAAGAAATAAAATCTTTAGAGGAAAAAATTTCAGATCTACAAACTACTATAGAACAAAATAATAATATTCAAGATAATGAGTCAGAAAATCAATCAACACCAAATGACACTGAAATAAAAATTGTGTCAGATATTACTAATGGTCAAGAAAGACTTTGGCCATCTATATATATTGATGAAAATGGATATATTTATTATAATACAACATTTAATTATGTCGATAATAATGAAAAAACATATCAATTAATATGTGATCAAAATGAAAATAAAATTAAACCAACTGCAATCATAGTTCAATCACCTACGGTAAGAAATGAACTAGATCCTAATATCATTACTACTTATACTTTTTTAACAGATAGTAAAGTATATCAGTTTACTTATTATTTTGACGAAAAATCAAATAAAGAAATGTTTAGTGAATATGCGGAAATAAAATATGATATATCATTATCAAAATATCAATTTTTGGAAGTAAAAGATCAATATGGCGGACATACAATAGATGTCAAATTAATGAGTTCTGATGGAAAAGAGGAAATAATAACAGATATCATGTTAGCATATGATGTTAAAACTAATAGCAACTTAATATTTGATAGTTGGAATATGGATTTCGAAAAAGAATATGATATATAAGATAGGAATTGTTAAAAGATTAAAAACAAGGTTTAGAAGTCAACTGTAAAAAGTTGATTTCTTTATTTTATTCATAAAATGATTTTAAAATAGATAAATATGTGGTATAGTATTAACAAGGGAGGTTTGTATATGGAAAAAGTCAAAAAAAGTAGTAAAATTATTACAATACTTCAAATGATATTATGTGGTTTTTTCATTGATATGTTCCTTACTTTTGTAATAGGGGAAATTTATGCAATGTTAAGTCTAGATCCATGGGGAATGATGTTTGGTCTTATTGTATTACCATTTTCCTTTTTAAGTATTGTTTGTATGGGAATATGCGTCTTTTTTATTTGGCGTTTATTAAAAAAATGCAAGATATTAAAAATGATAATAGGTCTTATCATCTGCTCTCTTGTAATTGGTGGTATCATGATTGTATCTATAAAAATATATGAGGAAAAAGAAATGGAAAGTGCACAAGCTGGAATACTAGAATTAGTAACAAGAAGGTATGGGGATTGTAATTTTCAAATAAAAGGATATGATGGAACTCAAAAGGGATATTTAACTATTAAAGAAAATTAAAAAGAAGATACTATCAAAATTGATTTTCATCTTTTGGACGAGAAAAAGGTTATATGACTATTAGAAATAATGAATGATATATGCTATATTAAAAGGGACTTATGATCCCTTTTTTTCATCCGTTTTCTTTTCAATTTCATCTACTTTTAATTTTTGCTCATCTATAGAAGTCCAATGAAATTGTCTTGGGATTTCATCATATCCTTTTTTCATAATGTCTTTTTTATCTTTTCTTTCAAGTTCTAATAGATAAGAAAGATCAACTTTTTGATTGGTTTTATTATTTTCTTTTGGATTCATTTTACTCACCTAGAAATAGTATACGTTATTTTTCAAAAAAAATACGGATACTAAATCGTATCCATATTTTTGATATAATAATTTCCTTCTTTTGTCATTCCTAATTTTTCCAAACATTTCTGCGAAGAAAGATTTTGTGTATCTACATATGCCAGTATTTTTTTAGCAGAATGAATCTCATGAAAATGTGTCAACAAAAGTTTTAAAGCAAGGGTTCCATATCCTTTATTTCGATACCGTTTTTTGAGAAAAATATCAAAATAACAGGTAGAAGGTGGAGAAGTTATTTGTTGTAAATAATCTTTAGAATGGTATAAGGAGATGTAACCAATAGAGTGTTTTCCAAGTCTTATCTGAAGAATACTTTCTAAGTCTTGTATATAGTCGGTTAGGTATACAATCGAAAGGAATTTTTGGGATAACAAAGAAAGTCGCATATCGAATTTATCCAATATTCCAATTTTATCTAATAAATGTAAACTAAGCTTTTTATCTTTGGAAAGCTCGTAGATAAATACTTTACTCAAAGTCTTTCTCCTTTCAATAGAATAGAAACATTATACTATATTTTACATAAAAAGTCAAAAAATCTCCTACTTTTAGGAGATTTTCTTTATACATTAAATCGAAATAAAATAATATCGCCATCTTGCACAACATAATCTTTTCCTTCTAAACGTACCAATCCATTTTCTTTTACTTTTTGCATGGTACCATAATGGATCAGATCAGAATAAGAGACAACCTCTGCTTTAATAAATCCACGTTCAAAGTCAGAATGGATTTTACCAGCAGCCTGAGGAGCCTTGGTTCCTTTTGTAATTGTCCATGCTCTTACTTCTTGTTTTCCAGCAGTTAAGTAAGAGATAAGCCCTAGTAAATGGTAACTTGCTTTAATTAATTTGTCTAGACCAGATTCTTCAATTCCATAGTCTTGCATTAATAAAAGTTTATCATCTTCATCTAACTCGCTTAAATCTTCTTCTAGCTTAGCACATAAAGTAACTACCTGTGCATTTTCATTTTTAGCATATTCTTTTACCTTTAAAACAAAAGGATCATTTTCCATATTTTCAATTTGTGATTCTGAAACATTTGCAACATAAATAGTTGGTTTACTTGTAAGAAGATAAGTCTCTTTTAAAATTTCTTGTTCTTCTGTTTCAAGATCTAATGTTCTTACAGGTTTTCCGCTTTCCAAATGTTTTAAAACTTTATTTAGGAGTTCCAATTCGATAGCTGCTTTTTTATCTCCAGCTTTGACTTGTTTAGAAACACGTTCCATTCTTTTGTTAACAGCTTCTATATCTGAAAAGATCAGTTCTAAAGAAATAGTTTCAATATCTGCAATTGGATCAATTTTTCCTGATACATGCACAATTTTTTCATCTTCAAAACATCTTACAATATGAGCAATAGCGTCTGTTTCACGAATATGTGACAAAAATTTATTTCCAAGTCCTTCTCCTTGAGAAGCTCCCTTTACAAGACCCGCAATATCTACAAATTCTACAGTTGCATAGGTAGTTTTGTCGCTTTCATACATTTTGGTTAAAACATCTACTCTTTCATCCGGTACGGTTACAATTCCTACATTAGGTTCTATCGTACAAAAAGGATAATTAGCACATTCTGCACCTGCTTTGGTAATCGCATTAAAAAGTGTAGATTTTCCTACATTGGGTAATCCTACAATTCCTATTTTCAATTTCATTCCTTCTTTCCAAATATTTTTAAATACTATGTAATATTATACCAAAGAATGTTAATAAGTCAAGAAAGAAGAAAATAACTTTATCATGGGAACAAAAAAATTGTCATTATGTTTAACGCTTTCTTTTTTTCTGCATATGATATAGTAGTGATTTGTTTATGAAAATATTGAGATATTATTTAAGTAAAAATGAAATGACAAGAAGAAATGAAAAAATTGACCGAATTGAAAAAATTGTTATATACAAAGTGAAAAGCTCAAAGACTGCATTAGAATATAGGCTATACATAGAAAACTTAAAAAAGCAAGAAGATATTTATTTTTCTGTTCATTATATTATTGACCAAAAAGGTAATATTTTGAACATTATCCCTGAGAAAGAAATAAGCATACATGATGAAAAAAATATACACATTAACTATATGACAATTTCAATATTAATATTAGAAAACGAAAAAGAAAATTTTCATAAGCTCTCTGTAAATCAGCTATTAGAAAAATTAATTAAGAAATATCATTTAAATTTTGACAAAGATGTTATTATAAAGGACACTAGTTTTATGTAGTGTCCTTTTGCTATAATAATTCACTTAAATGCGTAATATCACCTGCACCAATTGTTAAAATTAAATCTCCTTTTTTCATATTTTCTTTTAGATATTGTGCAATATTTTCAAAATCTTTAATAAAAATAGCATTATGGCTAATTTTATTAATCTCGTTTACAAGATCTTGTGAAGAAACAATTCCTTCATCTATTTCACGTGCTGCATAAATATCTGCGATAATCGCTATATCTGCGTCTTTAAAAGATCCGGCGAAGTCAGATAATAATTCTTTTGTTCTAGAGTAGGTATGAGGCTGAAAAACAGCGATAATACGTTTGTGTTCTTTTTGTTTTGCAGCAGATAAAGTTGCTTTAATTTCAGTAGGATGATGAGCATAATCATCATAAACTAAAATGTCATTTTTTAAAGTTTTCTTGTATTCAAATCTTCTTTTTGCTCCACAAAATTCACTAAGAGATTTTTGCATAACTGTAAAATCAATACCGTAAGCGTAAGAAGTAGTGATGGCTGCTAATGCATCATAGACGTTATGAATTCCTGGAACTGTTAAATAAAATCCATAAGATTTTCCAGTATTTTTGTCAAAAACATCAAATGAATAAAATCCTTTGATATTACATGAAACATTTTGAGCATATAATGTTGCAGTTGGATCACTTAAAGAGAAAGTAAATACTCGAATTTGATTATTGACTAGTTCATCTGCAATTTCATTTACAACATCACAGCAGTTAAGATCATCTTTATTAAATACTAAAATACCATTTTTAGGTAGCATTAGGATAAATTTTTTAAAAGAAGATTTAATTTCTTCAATTCCTGAGAAATAGTCTAAATGATCTTCGTCTATATTAAGAACAGTAGCAGTTGTATGTGGAAAGTTTAAAAAGCTATCTACATACTCACATGATTCTAAAATAAAATATTCAGATTCACCAATACGATAATTTAGATTATTTAGTTTTCTAAACTTACCACCAATTTGTACGTTGGGATCTAGTCCAGCGTCTATAAAAATGGAAGATAACATAGAGGTGGTAGTTGTTTTTCCATGTGTTCCGCAAACACAGATGGGAGAATCATAGCATTTTAATAATAATCCCAAAAATTTTGCCCTTTCAAAAGTAGGAATGCCAAGCGCTTTTGCTCTTACAAATTCAGGGTCATGTTGATTAATTGCGGAAGTATATACAACAATATCTGCATGTTTTACTAATTCTGCATTAGAACCGATTAATACAGGTATTTGATTTTCTCTTAATATTTCTATCATATCGCCTTCAGATTTATCAGAACCAGTTATTTCATAGCCTTCTTTTTTTAATACCAAAGCCATTGCGCTCATGCTAACGCCACCAATTCCAATCATATGAATTCGTTTTATATTTTTTAAAGTATAAAATTGTTTTCCCATAAGGTATCCCTTCCTTTTACCATTATTTATTATACAAGAAAAACGTGGAATAGTCAATTCAGAAAAAATTAATGCGAATTTTTACCAATGTTTCTTTTTCTATTGAAAGTTGAAAAAAAATGTTATATAATAGCAAAACGGAGGAGTATCTGATGATTATTGATAAAATCGCAGTAATTTTGGTAGCATGTATAGTATTAATATTTTTAGCTATTATGTATGTTAAAAAACAAGCAATAGAAAATTTAGTAATGATATCTTTTTTATCATTTTTTATAGGTCTATATATCCCATTTACTTATTATGAGATGTATATTCCGCTTTATATTCATATCCCAGTTTTAATATTTGGGGTTATTTTACCTATTATTATTGTACTTTTACAATATAATAATATTATGGTTTCTTCTAAATTATTATACAGAAATGCACAAAAATTATACAAAAAGAAAAAATATGATGAAACAATACAAGAATTACAAAAATTAATAAATATAGAGGGAAAAAAATCAGAATATTTATATCTTTTAGGAAAATGCTATGCTGAGAAAAACGATTATTTAAATGCAAGGGATTGTTTTGCTTTAGCAATTGATTTAAATAAAGAGGATTATTTGTCATATTATGAATTAGGATGTGTTTTAGAAAGTACAGAAAAAACAGATTCTGCGATTATGATGTTTAATAAGGCTTTAGCATTAAAAAAGGATATGTATGAAGCATATGAAGCTTTGGGTATTTGCCTAGCTAGTAAAGGAAGATATCAAGAAGCTATTAAGATATATAATGAAGGAATACAAAATTGTGAGAATTCGTGTGAACTCTATTATAATTTAGCGGTATTACAAATGCATTTAAATTTATTAGAACCTGCTTTAAATAATTTAAAAATTGCAGTTAGTATAGATGATACATTAGAGGAAGCTCATTATAATATTGCAAATATTCGTTATTTAAAGGGCGAATATGATGTTGCTTTAAGTGAGTATAAAAAAGTGACAAAAAATACGGAATATAGTGAAAAGGCATATTATAAAATTGCAATGATTTATGCTATTCAAAAAGAATATGAAAAAGCATTAACTATTATAGAATATTTAATAGAATCAGATGCCTCTTATATGGAAAGAATAGGGGATGAGATTGTTTTTAATCCGATGAAAGAGCAAATTAATACGCTTTTTTTAACAAGGAGTAAAATCTTGCAAGAAGAAATGGAAGAAAAAGAGTACGTTTCTAAAAATAAAAAGAAGTCTCATAAGAAAAAGAAATTCCAGGAAAAAATAGAAGAAGAGTCACAACATGAAAAAGAAATAAAACAAGAAGTGATAGAAAAACCAAATATTTTTAATAAAAAATTAAGATAGTACCTATTGCAATTTTTGTTACAATAGTATATAATTAAAAACATGTTTAGGTATTTGCTAGAAAAACGTCTAACAAATATCTAACATGTATTAAAATAAATGCAGGTGTGGCGGAATTGGCAGACGCACAGGTCTCAAAAACCTGCGGATAACATCCATGTGGGTTCGATTCCCACCACCTGCACCATGTAATAATTTGTCCTAAATACTAGTTTAGAGCCTCTAAGTAAATTTGGCACTAGACTGGTATTTTTTGATTTAAAGGAAATAAGAAAGAAAATCTTTTGAAAAAGTACAACTTGAATTAGGAAAAGGATTTAGTTTTGTAGGGAACCAATATAAAGTTTCAACAAATGACAATGATTATTATATTGATTTATTGTTCTATCATTTAGATTTGAGATGTTTTATAGTGGTAGAATTAAAGAACACGGATTTCAAACCTGAATATGTTGAACAATTAGATTTTTATGTAACAGCAGTTGATGAAACATTAAAAAGGAAAAATGATAACGAAACAATAGGTTTGTTACTTTGTGAAGATAAAGATAAGTTAACAGTGGAATGATCTTTAAAAAGTGTAAATGCGCCAATAAGAGTAACTTCATATAAAGTAAAAAATGTTATTTCTAAAGAAATAATGGAAAAATTACTAATAGAAGAAGAATTAAATTTATATATCCAAAAATTACCAGATGATGAAATTGAAGAAGAGGACGATTAGTATTTCGAAATTTGCCACTGGTGGCGAATTTTATTTAAATCATTTTTTCTCTTTTATATATTTTAAAAAAAGTCAAGTTATCGACCAATTTTAATGTTTCTTTTTGCGAAAATGGTCAATAAAATTCAAAAATATACTTACAAAATTATAAATTTTATGTTAAAGTAAAGGTGATAAATTGATTAGTTTTTATATCAATCGTTATAGAGTAAAAAAGTTATAGATAATATGAGGTAATTAAATGAATAACGAGTATTTTAGAATTACATGTGAGGGTATTGGAATATATGAATATTTAAAAAAATATTTATGGAAAAATGTTTCTAATCCAAGTAAAGTATGGGATGATTTTATTAAATCTGATAAGGTTAATTGGCTAAATAAACCTACTATTTATGCTGATGAAACTAAAGAATATCGCTCATATTTTAACTTAAACGGCTATAAGATTTTTTTAGAAAGCACATTACCATTAATCACTAAATGGATAGATAGAAGTTTTATAAAAATAGAAAAAGTTCAAATTGACAAAACCAAGATTGTTTATCAAGATGAATATCAAATTGTAATTGAAGTAGATTTTTTTAGTAAATATTTCTAAATTACTTTTAGGCTTTTATGTTTTAAATAGTATTAAAATATGTTATAATGATTTCAGCAGTGATGGAGGTAAGTATGAATAAAAAAATAGCAATTATTGAGGTAGGGAGTAATAATACAAAAACACATATTTATGAAGATAATCATGTAATATATGAGAATAATACAACAATAGAATTTAAGAAGAATTATAGAAAGGAAACAAGGATTATAGAATCTGATTTAAACAAATTGTTTAAAGTAATTGATAATGCCTTAAAATACACAGAAAATGTTCATATATATGGCTGTAGTATTTTTAGAAATATTACTAAAGAAGAATTAGAAGAAATCAATTTAAATTTAAAAAATAAATTTAATTTAAAAATAGAAGTAGTATCACAAGAGGATGAAGCAAAATACACCGCATTAGGGTGCTATAGCAATATGGATTATGATGGAAATGTATGTGTTTTTATTGGCGGTGGTGGTTCAACAGAACTAATTTTTGTTAATAATGGAAAAGTAATAGATAAGAAATATTATAATTTTGGTGTTGTTGATATTACAAGTCAGTTTGGTAGTTTAAAAGAGGATGTTCCAATAGTTAGTTTTGATGAAGTTTATAACCATGTGGATAATTTGATAGAAAATTTAGATATCAAAGCGGATGTGTTAATTTTAGCTGGTGGAGATCATCTATATTGGTACAATAATGCAAAATATGAATTAAAAGAAAATACGCTATATAACAACAAAAATCAAAAATACATGATTACAACTAAGATGAGTGATGAGTATGATAGAAATGCCTTTACTATTTCTTTAGATAAAGTAAGAGAAAATAGTGACAATCCATTATGGTTTGATGGATCAAGAGCAATGAAAGTCATAACTAATTTAGTATCACATAAAGTTGACGCAAAATATATAGTACCAACAAAGATAAATATGGAAGATGGTTTAAAAGATATGCTAATGTAATAAAAATTCTTTTTTATCATTTGTGCAAATAATTGGATTGTGTTAAAGTGAACTTAGAAAATTTTCTAATAATGCCCATAAGTTGAAGTTTTAAATAAATTATGCTATAATACGCATTGATATAGGGAAGTATTATGCCTTAATACCTTTTTCCACTAATTAGTGAGAGGATTTTAGTCTCTAGCTTTTTAGTTTAACTTATATAAATTGATACTACAATAAAAGTAATAAGGAGGTAAATACAATGCGTTTATTGGAAACGAAGTATATGGTTATAAGTCATCATGGTTCTGTGCATAGAATGACTGCAAGGCAACTCTGTGAACGGGTAAAAAAAGATAGCGAATCTGATTACAATTGGATTGCTCCTGCAAGAGAACTGGTAAGAATTTGTAAATTACCAGATTTTCCTGCAGATAGTTCCCTTGTTATTAGAATTGCTATTTTAAATTGTTTTGCAAGCATTGAGAAGCGAGCAAATAATGGTGGCGATCGTTATCGTATTGATCCAAGTGATAAAAAGGCGGTAGAATATTGCTATAATTCTCTTTATGGCATTGACGCAGAAGAAGCTATTTTAGCAAGAAAAAGATTTTTGGCTGAAATGATAGCACTGTCATCTGATACCCATATATTGGATTTACATTATCATCCTGGAAAGACCTATAGAAAACTTCGTGAAGATTGGAGAAAATCTAAGTTTGAAGAATATATTGATAAAAAGAATATTGACTTCAAAAAACTGGTTGAAACGTTAAATAAAGAGTTTATTGAACTCATCAAGAAAGCAGAATCTGATGGGGATTTTGTAGAAGATGAAAAGAAGGAACAAGAGAAATTGGCAGAGTTCATTAAGCAATTTAAAGCCCCGTAAAAAACAAAAATTTTTGTAGTTATATGAATAAAAAAATAGCAAGTAATAAAGTGCACCCAAAAATTATTAGACAGAAAGTTTAATAAGATGGGTGCATTTTCTATATAATATTTTTTATTTTGTATATACCATAATTAAAATAAAAAAATATTTATTGAGGATAAATATACAAATGATTTTTATTAGAAGTAATGCAATGGTATAATGTAATGTTTAATATAAAAAGATATGTAAAAAAATAAAAATATGGTTGACAATTATAAACAAATGTTCTATAATTACGTGTATAAAAAGAAGGAGGTGAGATGGATGGAAGAAATAGATAAGAATAATACAACATTTGAGAATATTAAACATTTTGATGAAAATGGGGTAGAATTTTGGTATGCTAGAGAGCTACAAGTAGTTTTAAATTATAAAGAGTGGAGAAAATTTGAAAATGTAATAAATAAAGCAAAAGAATCTTGTAAAAATAGTGGTATTAGTGTGATTGAACATTTTGTCGATGTCGACAAGTTGTCAAAACGTGCTAATAATGCAAAAGTGATAATTAAAGATTATAAACTAACTCGCTATGCTTGTTATTTAATCGCTCAAAATGGAGATTCAAGAAAAGAAGTCATTGCCCTTGCACAAACATATTTTGCAGTTCAAACTAGAAAACAAGAAATAACAGAAAAAGAATATAGTCAATTAACAGAAGATGAAAAAAGATTTTATCAAAGAAACTTAACTAGAAAAGGAAATTATTCACTTAATCAAGTAGCTAAAAATGCAGGAGTTAAAAACTTTGATAAATTTCATAATTCTGGTTATCAAGGCTTATATAATGGTGAAACTGCTGACGATATTGCCAAAAGAAAAGGATTACGATATAGAGAAGATATTTTAGATAACATGGGAAGTGAAGAACTTGCAGCTAATTTGTTTCGTATCACACAGACGGAGTCCAAATTAAAAAAAGATCATATACATACAGAGAAAGAAGCAAATAAGACACATTATAAAATTGGAAAAAATATTAGGGAGGTTATAAAAAAGAATGGTGGAACTATGCCAGAAGATTTACCAACACCTGAGAAAAGTTTAAAACAACTTGAAAAAGAAAATAAGAAAACGCTAAAACAATAATTTATATAATGAATAGATATATATAATATTCAAAAAGCGAATGATTTTTGTTTTCACTTGCTTGTAGAAAATGTGTTATTGTATTTTATTCCAGTATGTAAAATCTGATATTTGCTTTCTTTCAAAATGCAATTTACTTGGCTTTGCTTTTTCGGAAGGATATCCAATTGGTAATATAGCAACAGGAATTAGATTTTCTGGTATGTCATAAATTTCAACTAATTTTTTAGGATCAAAAGAACCGATCCAAGTTGTTCCAAGTCCCAAATTTTGTATTTCCAATAGCATATGTGTAGCTACTATACTAGTATCAATATCTCCAAACTCTTTATAATCATAGGTATCTCTTTTATACGAAACATTTTTATCATAAAATAGTATCATAACAAGTGGTGCATTCCAACCATATTGTGTACACCCATTTAATTTTTCCAATTGTTCTTTTTCTGTAAGTACTAATATTCTTTGAGGTTGTAAATTCCTAGCTGTTGGTGCTAATTTTGCAGCTTTTAAAATTTTTTCTATTTTTTCCATTTCTATTTCTTTTGTAGAAAAACTCCTACAAGAGTATCTTTTTTCTGCTAATTCCAAAAAATCTATATTTTGGTCAATATGAATTGATTTTATATTGTTTATCATTATCCTAAACCTCCTTGTATAAACTTTTTCTTCCTAAATAGTATCACAAAGTTATGTGGTTATCAAGAGACATTCAGTTTTTCTATTTTAATAATTGAAAATTTTTAGAATTTATGTTAAAGTAAAAACATAAATTGACGAATTTCTATAGAGGAGGCAATGAAGTGATTCATTTTACAAAAGCACAGGAAAGTTTTAAAGAATATTTAAAAGACTATGATTTAGAAAATGGAAGTATCCAGTTAAAGATAAGACATACATACGAAGTAATTAAAAAAAGTGAGTATATAGCAACAGGACTAAAGTTAGATAAAGAAAATATAGAACTTTCTAAGATAATAGCATTATTACATGATATAGGAAGATTTGAGCAAATAAAAAAATTTCATGAGTTTAATGATAAAAGGATAGATCATGCTGATTTTGGTGTGAAAGTATTGTTTGAAGATAACTTAATAACTAAATTTATAGAAGACAGAAAATATGATAGTATTATTAGTAAAGCGATATATAATCATAATAAACTAGAAATAGAAAATCATTTAAATAATGTAGAATTACTTCACTGTAAAATGATAAGAGATGCTGATAAATTGGATAATTTTAGAGTGAAGCAATATGATAAATTGGAAGACATATTTCCCAAAATATATAACAAAGAAACAATAAACTATGAGACAATCAGTCAAAAAGTGTATGAAGATTTTATGAAACATAAATGTATAAGATTAGAAGATAGAAAAACAATGATTGATTATTGGATTTGTGTGATCGCTTTTATATTTGATCTTAACTTTGATATATCTTTACAATATGTCAAAAAAAATAATTATATAGATATTCTTATCGATAGAATTGAGTATAAAAATGATGATACAAAACAAAAGATGGAAGAGATAAGAAAATGTGCAAAAGAATATATAAAAAAATTTGACTAATTGGATTGCAAAGAAAAATATTAAATATAATATTTTTTAAGATTATAAAATAAAGTTGAAAAAGCATAGAATGAATGGTATAATTATGTTACATTAATAACTATAAAACTATATAAATAGAAAGGTTTGGAAAATATGATTCAGTATATTATGAAAAAATTTGTTGCTAAAAATATGTTGCTTGACAAGGAATCACAGGAACGGTATTTACAATTATTTTTAAAGCAAGAGATTATTGAAAAACTCTGTTTTATGTTCTGGATAAGTTTTATTTTTCCGTTCGTACCATTGGTTATCATAGAAATATGTGAAGATATTCAATTTTCTATGATTACACAAATAGCAATATTTACTTTTTTTATGCTATATTGTATTGGGGCAATGATACTTGTAAAGTTTTTTCAAAGCACTTTCGTTACTTTCTCCTATTTATTAGCAGTAAAAGTATTTTTCTTAGTATTTACAACAAAAGGAAAAGCTATTTGTAAAGAAGATTTTAATACCATCAAAAAAGTTGACACAGAATTGTATACATTGATCGAAACGCAAAAGTGCCGAAACCATTGTTGGTTTATTTGCTTTAAAATATGTGAAATTCTAAAAAAAGGTGCTATAGAATTTTGGGCAATAAAAAAGTTTTCTCCGCATATCGATGAGGAAGATGATGGGAAAGATTTTACCATACATGTTCTTTATGTAAATAATGGATGGGTTTTTGATACAAATAGTTTCTGTCAATATCCTATTGAGGAATTGTATAACATCTACCGAGCAAGGGTTTGTAAAACGTTAGCTTTTGATGAGATTAGTAAAAAATCTTATGAAGAATTTGTAAAAGAACAAAAGCCTATGCTTACGAAGTGGTGTAGTGATCATAATTGTTCTATGTTTTAGAAAAGAAGTTTTTAAATTGCATGACTGGTTTTTATGCCAGTCATGTTTTTTAATTCATAAAAGACTTGATCACATTATTGTAAAAATTAAAGTAGATTGATATAATACAATAAGTAGGGAGGAGAAGTATATGAAAAAGAAAATCATGATAACAATTATTACAACAATGATTGTTACAGTACTTTTAATAATAGCCAAAAACTTAATTTATGGAACTGAAACGGATTATATAGCAGATTATATGCCACCTGCTGATGATATGGTTTATTTTCCAATTTTAGCACATACCACAACAATGCTTAGATTATTTTGGTTTATTGTATTGAATGCTTTATTTTGTATTTTTTATACGGTTATTTTGTTTAAAAAAAATATATATACAACCGAAAAAGACATAATATATACATGTTTTGTTTTTATAATACCTTTAATAGTTTGTTACTTTTTCATTTATAGTCAATTAGATTATGTTTGGTGATAACTATCATTTTTATTTATAAAATAACCACTTTGATAGTGTGTATAAAGGAGTTTTTTTATGGATATTTTTATAATTGCAATAGGAATTATTTCTTTAGTAGCAAGTCTTACCCCTTTTTTAGGGACTATCTCTATTATTCCAGCAATACTCATTGTTATAATAGGAGGTATTAAGTTAATAAAAGGGTCTAAAAATAAAAATATAGTGATTGGTTTTGTAGCTTCAATTTTAGCTATCATTTTAACCATTATCTATCAAGTAATATTTTATTATGATAGAGCGGATCTTACACTGAATGTAATTTTAGTAAGTTGTATTGTGGTTTTAGTGTTAGGAATAGTAGCAAATTATAAAACGAATCCTATCAGAAATTTAGATAAATTAAAAAAAGAAGTCATATTACAATATCCTATTTCTATTAAGCCCATTTCAGGGTTAGAGGGTTATCAGGATGTTGTGTGCACGCTTTCGTTTACAAATCTAAATATAGTAATTAAAATGATAAAAGATAAAAAAGTTTTTGAAAAATATGCTATAAGAAATGAAAAAGTGTTAGCGGTAGAAGAAGAGATAGCAAATAGTAAAGAGAAAAATTTAAATGTGATGAAGATAAGATATATTGATTCTGCAGAAGAAAAGGAAATATTGCTTTCTTGTAAAGATCGAAATGATTATAAAAGATTTATCAGACTATATAATCAGTATATTTTAAAAAACAGTATAAGTAAAATAGAGGATAAAAACTAAAATGTAAAATAGGTAAATTGTTAAATATTCATTGTATTTGCAGTAATAATATAGTATAATATAGTGCAACCTTTTGAAAAAATCCTTAGTAAGTACAGGATGGTTAAAAAATTTTAGGAGGAATGTGTATGTATAACGTATCAATTCCAGCAATTAGCAAAGAAGAGCTACTAGCTCGGTATAAGCAAATTAAGCCAATAGTAGAAATGGATGGAAAAAAGTATTTTCTTCGTGAGTTTACGGAGGAAGAATTAATTACCAAGTCGTATATTGCAACTTTACAGGAGGATAAAAGAGATCTGGTTGATATGAGTCTTTATGAGCCTTGTGTTCAGATGGATTTTGAATGTATTCATTCGTATGGATATCCTGGTTGTTTTAAGCCAAGCATTGCTGAAGTTCTTGCACAGATAGAGGAAATGGATGTAAAGTATGTGGATGCATTTGAGATTATTGAATATCCAACGTTAAATTCATCAGCAAAAAATAAAATAGTGTTTGATCAGGGATACCATATTTCAAAAGTACGATTGTATGCAAGTAGAAATAATGAGAATGTACAGTTTATAGGTTAATAAAAAAACTAGCTTGTAGTTTTAAAAATTGCAAGCTAGTTTGATTTTTTTATGTAAATATGATATAATAAGAACTAGCTTAATATAATATTTTTAGGGGAATCCCAATAAGGAGGAAATGAGAATGAATGATCGGTATTTAGCAATGTCTGAAAACTTACGAAAAGTCGCAGATTGCATTGAGGAGCAGTTATGTGATTGTAAAGAGGACTGCAGAAAGGGCAGACTGTCAGGAAGCATGTATCGCTTAGTTGTTCAGACTTTTTTGAACACTTTGGATAACTGGACTCCTAGATTAAATGCCTCTATGCGTTCACAAATCGCTGACTGGTTTGAATCTGAGTATGGACTTTGCCTGTAAGGAGGTACCAAAAAATGTTAAATCGTATTTGCATTATGCCACAGAAGGGTTCACAGGGTTTATCTAATGCACGGATTAAATCTGCATTTAAGAACGTTTTTTCACAAGATCCGGTTATGATTAGAGCGGAAGGAAAGAACATTATTGTTCATACGCCGTTAGAATTAAAGGATAAAAAAGTTCGCAGATTTGCCGGCAAACTTGGAACATTTACCCAGTTTCAGGGTGCAGACGATTCGTTTTCATTCAAGTTGTAAAAGAGTTATCAAATATCCCCTCTCTTTCGTAAGAAAGTAGAGGGGTATTTTGTTATATCATATCACATTTCAAGAAAAAAGCTCTTTCTAATCAATTGTTCTATTAGAAAGAGCTTTTTTAGATGAAATCATTTACCAAGTTCCATCCAGATAATCATCTAATTCTTCATTGCACCATGTCTTATTGTAATTTCCATTAGGATATACTTTCGGGACACTAGGTTCATCTACAATGTTGGTTTCTCCATGTATGCATTTTTTGATTCTTACGCCTTTGTAAAAAGCATATAGATAGGAACCATTTCTCTTCCATTCTAAAGTATCCAGTAAATCCCAAACTTCTTGATCTGTACATAATTCCGTAAAATCGGGTGTAAAGTACATGCTAATAGACCTTCTAAAAAATCCTTTGGTATATTCCACAAAATGATTCAGTTTTTCTAGTGTTAAGAATTCGTCACCAGATAATTTAATATTTATCTTATCAGACCATTCTCTCCAAAAGTCGATTTCTGCATCGCTACTCACAGTAATCTGAATAGAATCATAATACGGAATTAATTGAATGATTTTTTTCTTTAGTTTTCCATTAGTACTCATCATAACCAGAAAACCTTCATGATGTACCAAATCCGCAATGTCTATTAATTGCTTGATAGGTAGAATAGTAGGTTCACCACCTAGTAATAACACTTCAAGTGGCTTGTCAGTATGCTTCCGTATTACTTTTAGAAACCGCTGAATGGTTTCAAGCGAGATAATTTTATTGGATGTACCAAGAAACTTGTCTATACAATTTTTGCATTGGTTATTGCAAATATGTGATGTGACAATGTCTACATGATCCAATTCCATTGTTTCCATAGAAAGCTGTGTTTGTTTCATAATGATTCCCCCTGATTTAATAAAATGGTTTGAGTTTATAAATACATGGAATATATTATATACTATTTTACATAAAATGCAAGTAAAATTGGAGATTTTTATGTAATTTTTTATAAAAAAAATAAAAAAGTTGCATTTAATACAAAATATTAGTATAATATCTACATAATTATATAGTCTGTTAGACTTTAAACTAGGAGGAATTTCTATGATAAAACGGAAACAATTTGCGGTAATTATCGCCCTCATGTTATGTGCGCTTTTTCTGTATTCTTGTGGTAATAAAGATCTTCAATCAGATATGGTATCTGAAACGGAAGTTCAGACTCCATCTGGAACTTTTGTACTTATATCAAAGGAAACAATTGAAGGAACTTGGATTAAGCAATGTATTATGTATGATCCTGAAAATATGGTAATGTATACGTATTTAGATGGGTATAATGGTGGTGGAGCAATCATAATGTATAATGCAGATGGAACCCCAAAACTTTATTCTCCAAATGGTGAAACAAATTAAGTTTCACCATTTTTTAATAGAGAAAAAACTGTAAAAGCTACATAAAATTGACATAAAATGAAAAGTTTAGTATAATAAGATACAAGTTTTTTATAAGTAGCCCTTATAAATTTGAAGGGCAATGTGTCCTTCAAAGTACAAATATTAAAAAGGAGGATTATGTATGGAGATTACAAAAATGCCCGCATATCAACGGCTTAAGGAGAGGTTTCAAGAGAAAGGATATTCAGAAGGAATACAAGATAACACACCTATTTTTTATTGGGGGAATGTATGTCAAATTCCTGAAAAAGTAACAGTTGGCCATTATATATATGCTCAAATTTATGGAAAAATTGAGTTTAGAAATATTCCTAAAGAATATCGTACAAGAGAATTCTTTTTGCACACATTATCAGGTGCGTCTGAAGATGTTGTTGCATATGTTAAAGATCATCCGGAAGAATTTGATAGAGAATTTTTCAAAGACCATATTGCTACAAGTTATTACGGATTAGAATTTAAATTAAATGATTTTGAATACATGCCTCTTGAATTTATTGATGAAGAGATGGTAGCATGTGCCATGTTTCAATCCGTGAAAGCACGTTATGTAGAAAGGCGAGGAGATTTTAAAGATTGGTTTTTTTCTGTATATAAAAGGAAGCCAGAAGTTTTAACAGAGGATTTGTATATTTTAGGTGCAAGATGTTTTGCTAGAAAATTATATGGAGGAAATGAATTCTTAGAAATTACTCCTAAAGCTTACCGAACGAGGGAATATTATCTTGCACTTTGCTTAAAAAATGATCCTTGTTCTATGGAAGATGTCCCAGAGGATATTTTAACAACGGATTTTCTTCTTGAAGTGTTAAATGACGGTTTAGAGAATATTCAATGTTTTAATGATGTTGCTCTTGAAAAAAAGGTTTCTATAGAGGGAAAAGGAACTATAAAATTTTGGCAGTTTGTTCTTCTTATGAATGGATATCAAATAAAAAATATTCCACTTAATGAGGAAAGAGTTTTATTCTTTTTTGCCGTTTATGGTAAAAATTCTTTTGAGTATCAGTGTTGTGAAGAATATTTGGATAAAAAAGGATTTTTGTATTAACACATAAAGCGTTGTTTTTAAGAGTAGTTTTGACAATTTTATGGAAAGATGGTATAATATGTGTCACTTAAAAATTTATTTTCGACCAATTGGTCAAGGAGGAAAAAGATGATTGATACTAGATCTGCACGAACCATTCAAAATGCACTTAAAGATGAAGGCGTAAGTTTAGAAGCCGTTTTTAGAATGCAAATGATCGCCCAGGATGTTAGGAGTGGTGGTTATACGATTCTTGCCCTTCAAAGAGATGATATTACCTTTTTAGTGTGGGTTACTTTTGATGAAAGTGGCACATTGGTAGTAAAGAAGGTAAAAAAACAGGCTTGGTAAACAGGAGGGATGTCATTTGCATAAAAAAGATGTACAAAACATCCAGAAGTTTGAAGAAATCGGAATGGATGTTATTGCCATTCATAAAGATGGAACATTAGCTTATGCAACGCAAGGAAAAGGGGACACGGAGCATTATTGTGATCAATGTGAAGCATTTAAATTATTTCCTGATCCCGATCCAGATGATTGGTTTAGAGATGGAGATATGAAAGCCGTATGTCTTAAATTAAATGCCGTTATAAGAGGATCATTGGAAACTCCCGGTGAGTGCATTCATATTCGCAAACCGCTATATTGTCCAAAACTTGGACGAAGCTTAAGTAAAGAAGAAAAAGAGAAAGCTAAGAAAGCTTTAAAAATAGCGAAAGAAAGAATGTAAAAAAACAGAAATTGAGGTAGCAATACCTCAATTTTTGCTTTTACTAAAAGCAATATTTATCATAAAGGATGAGTTTTTTGGAAGTTTCGTTTCTTTTCAAGTTTTCAAGCTTTTAGCAAGTAAAAATTATATTTGATAAAATAGGTGCTTTTTGACAGTGTTATGTAAACGTGGTATAATTAAAGTAATTACATTTTCGTTTGCTCCTTTGCACCTTGGGAATACAAACAATTGTAAAATAAATATTGAGGAGGATATCATTTTATTAAAAAACAAAGGTGTACTTAAAAGAGGAAGAGAGGAGTTTTATTATGTTAGATTACTTAGGCGTTGAGATGAAAGAGGCTTTGGCACGGAAGGTAAGTGCTCTGATAGGCAAAGGCATTATGTCGGAGGATGTTATGTCCGATAAAGATGGGATATATTATTATATTCCGGCACAAAGCCTAAAAAATCCGGTAGTGCTTGAGCATTACCGGGGACGTTTGATGATGGTGCTTCCGGTAGCAGATTGCCTGGAGATTGAGGCCAACAATATTGACATCGATAGTTATATTCAAAATTCCCATTGGGGATTTGGATACTTCCGCGGCGGTGGAAGTTTGATCGGTGGTATTAAATGGAAGCCTTTTGAAATTACTACCAAAGGCAAGGAGATCAATCATTTCCTAAACTTCTGGCATTGTAAAGTATTTCAATCAGTGTCTGGAAATACTCCAGGTAGGGTATGCTTAAACTGCAAGTTAGACACTTGTTCAGTAAGCGACTACAAACGAAATGGTGATGCTGAGATGGAGTATGAGATCCCAGATGACCGTTGTAAGTTTTGGGATCTCTTAAGAGAAAGGTTAGAAAAGGAACTAAAATTAAAAGGCATCATGTTACTACCGCAAGCTAAAAAGTACATCACGTTATACCCAAGTATGGGTGAGCGGGAAGTACAGGTGTATGCACCGGAAACAATGCTTATTCGGCTTTTAGATGAGCCGGGAAAGCATGATGTAAGAGAACTTGTCGAAGGTCTCGAGATTAAACTCGGAATTCCGGCTTACCTGGAGAACCATGAGAAAAAGATTAGGAGAGTGGATGAGAATAGCGCATTTTTCTGTTATAATGTGTGGCGTGACGAGTGTCCACAGCTCGTTGCCAGGTGGTTCCAGTAGGTACACTATTCGCGGGGGAGAATTCCCCCGTGTTTATTTTTTCTTGCAAATAGTGGATCTGTATGATAGAATACAGTTTATATCTATGTTACTAGAAAATAACTATTTTTAGGAGGGAAAAGAATGAGTAAAATCACATTTGGGAAGGTACTAAAAAATAACTTAAAATGTGCTTTATGCAAGCATAAAAATTGTTCTGTAAGATATTTTCCAGAGCGGACAAAGAATCATTATATTAATGGGACACGTTATGTAACAAGGTGTATCAAAGATAATAGGAAAAAGAAATAACGATTGAAAGGAAAATATTTGTCTAAAATGCACAAAAGAATTGAATTTTGAAGTAAGATGTGATAAAGTAGTTCTAATTTTATGAAATCTCTTTTGAAACTAAAAAGTGAGGTGTTAAGAAGAAAAGTAAAGAAGTAAAAAATAGTGGGAATTAAAGGAGAAGCTTTATGGAAAAAAAGGAAACCATGTTAACACAAAGTTTTGAAGCACATTATGGGGATTATTATGAAAAAATTTGTGTGAAAAAAGGAGACATTAAAGAGGTTATTTGTTGGGAAGCAGATAGTCAGAGTGTGTGTAGAAGTTATCATCGGGGCTTTGTTCCTACTTGTTTAGGTGCAATTCGCTTTATTGCTAGTCACAATGAGCCTGAGTTAAGAAAACTTTTCATGGCTTTGTCAGATGGCGTTTATAAAGATTATTGCAGGAGTTTATTAAGGAACAAGCGATAGCAGTTCTAGAAAGGCACATGAGAGATTTTTTCGTGTGCCTTTTTCAAAAGGAGGAGAGAAAATGAAATGGAATCAGATGATCCCAGAATTAGATGTTTTTGATTTAAAAACAAGTCTTCATTTTTATGTAGATTTAATAGGATTTTCTGTTGAATATGAAAGAAAAGAAGATTGTTTTGCTTTTTTAAGGTTAGAAAAAGTTCAGTGGATGATTCAAGAAATTGATCCCAAAAATCATTTATGGGAGACAGGAACATTAGAGTATCCACTAGGAAGAGGCATTAATTTCCAAATAGATGTAACCAATATAGAAGAAATTTATCAAAGGTTACAGGAAGAAAAATACCCAATTTTTCAAGAAATGGAAGAACATTGGTATAGAAGGGAAAATGTCTTAATGGGATGTAAAGAATTTTTAGTACAAGATCCGAATGGGTATCTTTTAAGATTTAGTCAAGATACCAAAAATAAAAGAATAACCTCTAAATAGAAATATTTAGAGGCCATTTTTGTATATAGAAAACCACGGGTTTTACCCGTGGTTCTGAAAAAGCGGAAGCGTTGAGTAGAAAAATCACTCCTT
>CALXBS010000027.1 GCA_944386605.1 uncultured Clostridia bacterium
ACAAGTGTGATATTGCAAGTAAAAGCAAATGGAGCGGTAGTAACAGAAGCAGAAGTAAATGAAAATAATTTATGGAGGTATGAGTTTACAGTACCAAAATATGATGAATATGGAAATGAAGTAGAGTATACCATAGATGAAAGAGAAATAGGAAACAAATTCTATGAAAAAATAGGAGTAGAAGAAAATGTAGTGATCAACAAATTTGTAGTACCAGATGAAAAAGTACAAATGAAAGTACAAAAAAGTTGGGATGATAATCATAATGAAGCAGGAAAACGTCCAACTAGTATAATGTTACAAGTAAAAAATGGGGAAAGCGTTGTAGCAGAATATGAAGTAAGTGAAGCAGATAATTGGGAGCATACATTTGAATTACCAAAGTACGATAACTTAGGAAATGAAATAAACTATACAGTAGATGAAACATTTGAAAGTGAATTTTACATTAAAAATATAGTAGGAAATGTCATTACCAATAAATTTGTTGTACCAGAAGATAGAATTACAATAGTAGGAACAAAAGAATGGAATGATAACAATAATTTAGCCGGAAAACGTCCAGAAAGTGTCATATTACAAATCAAAAATGGAGAAACAATCGTAGCAGAAGCAGAAGTAAGTGAAAAAACAAATTGGAGTTATTCATTTGATTTGGCAAAATATGATCGTTTAGGTAATGAAATAAACTATACTTTATCAGAAAGAATAGATAGTATATTCTATGAAAAAGAAACAGTTGAAAATACAGATATGTTAAATCAAAAAGTTGTCAATAAATTTGTAGTACCAAATGAACAAGTATTAATTAAAGCAGTAAAAAAATGGGAAGATAACAATGATGAATATGGAAAACGACCAAATAGTGTTGTATTGCAAGTCTTAGTTGGTAGTGAAGTAGTTGCAGAACAAAAAGTAACTGAATCTGATTCATGGAGTTATACATTTAAGTTACCAAAATATGATGAATTGGGTAATGAGATTGTGTATACTGTAGACGAAAAAGAAACGGATCGATATTATGAAAAACATGTCGAAGGATATACAGTCGTGAATACTTGTACATATGAACCACCAGTAGATACATCCGATATACCAGTTTGGGTATATGTTGTTGTTTTGGTTGTAGCAATTTGTGGAATGAGTGGAATTATATTTTGGCAAAAAAATGTTAAAAGACGATAAGTTTACATAATGATTTTGGCATGATATAATAAAAAATGGAAACAAAAAATTCCGAAAATAATTTTAAGGAGGCTATTTATGCAGGCAAAGATGTGTGATTTAAATTGGGAAGAAATTGCTTATATTTTAAAGGTATATAACCGATAAAAAATCACAATACTTCCATAAAGTATTTCCACTGAGTTAAGGATTATGACAGATGAAAACCCTAAAGATTTACTGTATCCTGAAGGCTGGGAGTATTGCAATGGATACTTTACAAATAAACACTGGTCGGAAACTGGCGTTTATGAGAAATTTCTTGTCATGAAATCAGATAATACTTTATGGGAATAAAAAAATATTTTTTTGACTCACTCTTCGGAGTGAGTTTTTTTGTTACTGAATAGTTCCCGATATTCTTATAAAATGAGTACCGCATTGATTAGGAATACAAATACTAGTGGTAAAATTTGTATAAATATTTCGAATAATCACATTGACACCATTTTGAATGAGTACCGTAAAAAAGTTGGTAGAAACTTGGATAATGTTTAATATGTAATTATTTTGTAAACTAATAGTTTGACTAGTGCTGGTTACGGTTGTTTGCGTTTGTTTACTTTCTTTACAACACTTATTACAAAAAATATCTTCAATGGTTAAAGTAATATTAAAATCATTCATATTATCACCTCTTAAAATTTAGAACAACATACCACTGTGTTTTCGCAATTAATCCCTGTAGCCCCAATAAAAACACGAAGTGTTCCATTTTCGGTTGGTAAATCAAATATTTTATAACTACCATTTGGAATATTAAAAATCGTATTAGGCATAAAATCAAGGTTAGATATTTCCACTGCAATGCTATTTGCATTCCTTGTAATCACTCGTATTTGGTAACCAAAACTAAGAGGAATTATACTAGAATTGGTTACATTGGTATAAACATTATCAATACGTCTTGAAATTCCATTTTGACATCTTTGTTGCCTTACTGCAAGTGTATAGCAAAATTCATTCATATTGTCACACCTCTTTTTTATATAGTATATGCGTGAGTTAAAAAAAGGTGAAAAAAAGATAGACAACGTGCGTTGTCTATCAGTTGGGAAAGATAAGTCTTAATCTCAGTCCTTTTTCTGCGTTTACTTCGTGAACGAGCATTGGAAGTCGTTGTCCATTCTTTAAAGTAAGTCCCGGTAAGAGATCTAACACTCCACGAATCGCAGGCGTTACCTCGACTAAATATCCCGTAACGTTTCCGTCTTGAACAATGGGGAGTCTTAATGTTCCAACAATTTGCTGCCCTTTGTAATAGTCATTGTAGTTCTTTTCAAAACACCATTTGTGGGATAAAGCAAAGTTTTTGGCGTCTTTGTTATACTTCCGGATTTTAACTAAAATTTCAGCTCCGATAGGATAGACGTCTGTTGGTTTCCCAAACGGTGTTGCAAGGATTTCCGATTTGTAAATAATTCCTTTGATACCTTCTCCTAAATCCATAAAAAAGGCTTGAAAGGAAGCGGAAATAATTTTTGCAAGAAACATTGCATCTTCTTGAAAAGAAAGAATCTCATTTAGTCTTTCTTCCTGTACCATCCGCCGAGAAAGGCGGATAGTGGTATCATTTTTTTCTGTAATAACGGCATGGATTTCTTGGCCTAAGAGATTTAAAATTTCATTCTCTGTTTTAAAGGGGTAAATGGACATTTCTTCTTTAGGAATAATGCCTTTTTCACCATTTTCAAGCCTTACTTCAAACTGCTCATTTTCTGGCCGATAATCCATCACTTTCACTGTTATTTTCCCCATATTATATATTCCACCTTTCTTTTTAATTAAAAAAAATACAATAAAACACTATTGATATTATAGCATAAAAAATTTAAAAAATCAAATTTATGTAAATAATAACGCTTGTAATTAAATAAATTATATATTTTTGTGAAAAAATTAAGATTTTTCTTTTAAAATATGAGTTGTATTTTGTTTCTACATTTGATATAATGAACAGGTAAAGGAGAGAATATATGTTTAAATCAGGATATATTACTATTGTAGGAAAACCAAATGCTGGAAAATCCTCTCTAGTAAATCAATTAGTAGGGTTTAAGGTAGCAATTACGACTCCTAAACCGCAAACAACAAGGTTTAATATAAAAGGAATCATTACCAATGAAAAATCACAAATGGTATTAATAGATACACCGGGGGTTCATTTGCCAAAAGATAAGCTTGGGGAATACATGATGAAAAACGTAACAACGGCTATTAGCTCTGTAGACGTCATCGTCTATATGGTGGACGCAACCAAACCAACCATTGATCAAGCAAATGAAACCATTATGGAAAATATCGCAAATTTAAAAACCAAAACAATACTTTGTATTAATAAAATTGATAAAATAGAAAAAGAAAAAATACTAAAAATTATTTCAATTTATCAAGAATATTTTAAAACACTAGGTGGAACTTTTGCTGAAATTGTTCCGATTTCTGTTTTAAAAAAAGATGGGATTTCTATTTTGGTAGAATGTATCGAAAAATACTTACCAGAGGGGAAAATGCTATATTATGAGAATGAAATTACAGACATTACAGAAAGAGAACTTGTAGAAGAAATTATTAGAGAGAAAGCATTAAATTATTTAGATGAAGAAGTACCACATGGTATTAAAGTAGAAGTAGAAAAGTTTAAAAAAAGAAAAACAAGAGAGAAACAAAGTATTTATGATATAGAAGTAAATATCTTGTGTTTACGAAATTCTCATAAAGGTATTATCATTGGAAAAAATGGAAGTATGCTTAAAAAAATAGGCTCTGCTGCAAGAGAAGATATTGAAAATTTATTAGGAGATAAAGTAAATTTAAAAATCTGGGTAAAGGTAAGAGAAAACTGGCAAGACAATGATTTGTATTTAAAAAATATCAAAGAAAAAATTTAAAGCTTTATAAAAAATGTATCAATTTTTTTATTTTGCATAAAATATTAATAGTAGGTGGTTGTAATGTATGAAAATTTAGCGTGGAATAATTTTGTAAAAACAGGAGACATTGAAAGTTTTCTAGAATACAGAAAATTAATTGAAATGACAAATTATTTACAAAAACAAAAGGAGAACAAATTAAATGAAGCTAACCAAGATCAAAGGAATTGTTATTAAAGAGACAAGTTATAAAGATAATGATAAAATTATCACGATTTTATCAGATACTTTAGGAACGGTTTCTGTACTAGCAAAAGGGGCTAAGAAAACCAATAGTCCAAGCCTTGCTAGTTCACAATTTTTAGTGTATAGTGAGTTTATCCTTTACAAAGGAACACAGTACTATTATATCAATTCTTGCTCTGTTTTAAATACTTTTTATAACCTAAGAATTGATTTTGATAAATTACAAATTGCTTTTGAGCTTACCAGACTCATTTATCGTGTAACAGACGAAAACCAAGACACCTCTGCTATTTTAAAACTATTTTTAAATACACTTTATGTATTAGACCATTTAGAAAAATTTCAAAAAGATGAAAAGTTAGTAGTCGCTATCTTTAAAATAAAGCTTTTTGAACGCTTAGGGTTTGCACCTAGAGTAGATATTTGTGCAAACTGTCATGAGCCATTATATGAGAAAAAACAAGAAAAAGTTTTTTATGATTATGTAGAAAATATTTTTTTATGTAAAAATTGTATCAAGTCAAATGACAAAAAAAGATATATTGAGATATCGGTAGCAACATTATATGCCATATATTATGTAATGACTGCAGATCTAAAAAAAGTTTTTTCTTTTCGCTTAAAAGAAAAAGAAGATTTTGAGCTATTTGGACAAGTCTTTGCAGATAGCTTATCAGATAATATTTAGGGGGAGAACATGAAAAATAAAGTAATAATAGTAGTAGTGGTTGTTTTGTGTTTAGTAGCTGCTATTGCTTTGGGGTATATTTTAATCAATCAAACACAAAATCCTAGTAATCAGGTGCAAAATGGAATATCCAATACCATAGAAAATGAAGTACCATCAGAAGAGGAAACACCATCTAATACAGGAGAAAATGTAGCAATTAATAGCAAAAGAGGAATAGAAATTTTAGAACCTTTAAATTTTGTAACAACTATTTATTCTAACATGTATTATGATGAAATTGATAGCAATGGATTTAGTAATAAAGCAAAGGTAATAGCTTCTTTTATTAAATTATCAACACAAGAAGCTTACCAATCACTTATTTTACAAGGGGATCAAGGCTCATATTTCTCTAAAAATGATTTAGAAGATATTGCTAAAATAACATTTGCAAATACTTCTAAGTTGGAAAATATTCCAATTGATGGTTTGTTATCTTACGATGCTTCTTTAGAAACTTATACGATCTTAGCAAGAGGATTTTCTAATTTAGATTATGCTTTAGAAGTTCCTTATCAAATTACTGAATATGATGATAAAGTAGAAGTAAAATCTTATAGGATATATATTAATTCAGAAGTAAAAGAAGAAGAAGCAAACTTTTCTGTAATTGATAGTATATACTATGATAGGGCAATGCAAAAGCAAGCACTTTCTTTTGAAAATGGAGAACTTAGCAATAATGCAAATGCGGTTGCTTTTATTAGAGAAAAAATAGAAAACAAAGAATTAGAAGAAAAAGAATTAACAAGTGTACAATATACATTACTAAAATCAGAAGATGGATTTTTACTTTCAGATTATAAAAAAGGAAAGTAGAAGATAGGAAAATTAAAATAAACAAGAAATAAAAATGTAGATTTATTGAGGTGGATTTTATTTCATCTCAATTTTTTTATATGAATGAAATAGTGTGTAATTAAGTTATAGTTATAAAAATTTATAACATACTATTATTAAAATAAAGTATCAATGTTGCTATTTTGGGAAATAAAAACTAAATTTCATTTCCCAAAATAGCAAAAAAATTGATTTTGGGAAATAAAAGTGATATAATAAGTATATAGTATAATGAGGTGATAAAGATGAAACTCATAGAAAGAGAATATTTAAAAGAGTTAATATCTGTAATAGGAACACCAGATATTAAAGTAATAACAGGTGTTAGGCGTAGTGGTAAATCAAAGTTATTAGAAGAATTTAAAAATTATATTTTACAAAATGTAGAACATAGTAATATAATCGAAATAGATTTTAACTCTTTAGACTATGAAAATTTAAGAGAATATCATAGGATGAACGAATATATAGAGAAAAGATATATAAAAGAGAAAAAGAATTTTGTATTGATAGATGAAGTACAAATGTGTGAGGGCTTTGAAAAGACAATTAATAGTTTACATACATCAGAAAAATATGATATTTATATAACAGGATCAAATGCATTCTTGATGAGTAGTGATTTGGCGACATTATTTACAGGAAGAACTTATGAAATAGAAATATTTCCATTTTCATTTAAGGAATATTTAAAATATTATTGTGATAGTAATATGGATGAAGCTTTTAATAAATATGTAAGAGAAGGTGGAATGTCAGGTTCCTATTTATACAAAGAAGAAAAACAAAAATATAAATACATATTAGATGTGTATAATACTTTAATTGTAAGAGATATATGTCAGAAGTATAAAATTAAAAATACAGAGTTATTAGATAATCTGACAAACTTTATGATGGATAATATATCTAATATAACTTCTATTAGAAATATAACCAATTCATTAAATAGAATAGATAATACTTTAAATCATAAAACAATAGGCTCCTATATAGATTATATGACAAATGCTTATTTATTTTATAAAGTAAAAAGATATGATATACAAGGGAAAAAGTATTTAGAATCGCAAGATAAGTATTATTTAGTAGACCCTACATTTAAATTTGCAAAATTAGGGACTAAAAATATGAATTATGGAAGAGTATATGAGAACATTGTAGCAATAGAATTATTAAGAAGAGGATATGAAATATATGTCGGTGAGATGTATCATTTAAAAGTAGATTTCGTAGCTATAAAAAGAAATGAAAAAATATATATTCAAGTTTCTGATAATATAAGTGATGATAGTACATTAGAAAGAGAGGTAAATTCATTGCTACAGATTAAGGATGCATATCCTAAAATATTAATAGCTAGAACCATGCATGATACTTATCAATATGAAGGTGTGCAAATATATGATATAGCAAAATGGTTATTAGAGTAGCTTTAAGTGCATTTTTCTCTTGCTCATAAAAATAGGCTTAGGATTTCTCCTAAGCGCTATTTTTTTACTCATAATATAAACTGACTGTATCATGCCAGATTTGGTTTAGTTCACCCGATGGGATGACTTGAATGGTTTGAGGCGTGTCATAGCCTGCCCATATTACCGCTGTAATGTCATCTGTAAAACCACAAGTCCAAAAATCTGCTTTGTTAGTGGTAGTACCTGTTTTTGCATACGTGGTAATAAATTCAAGATTTGCTTTTCTAGCGGTTCCATAAGTAGCGGCTGCAGATAAGCAATTTTTTAGGTACACAGATGTGTTATACGAGAATACAGATCGTGTTTCACGATTTGGAACAATAGTAATGCCATTGATTTCAATCTTTGAAATGAAAGAGCATTTAGAAAAAAGCCCATTATTGTTAATCGTGTTGTAAGCTTGACACATTTCAAAAGGAGAAATACCGTATGTAAGTCCTCCAAGAGCAACTGCCGGATAGTAATAATCATCGTCACAAAGGGAAGTAATTCCTAATTTTTCCAAATAGGAAATAGAAGTAGAAATCCCTACTTTTTGACTTGTTTTTACTGCAATGGTGTTGATAGAATAGGCAAGTGCGTCTTGAATGGTAACTGCTCCTCGGTAATTTCTGCTTGCGTTAGAAACACTCCAATTATCGATTGTTACTGGTTCGTCAATTTCAATGGAATCTGGTGTACAAATTTCCATATCAAAAGCTGGACCATAGACGGATAAGGGTTTGATAGAAGACCCAGTTTGGCGTGTCATAGAATAGACGTGATCAATGTTAGAATCATTTTTGCTAGAAATAGCAGCAAGCACTTTACCATCCTTGGTTGTCAGTACATATCCCATTTCAATAGAATCATTTGGATAGGTATTTTTTAATGCCTCATAGGATTTTTGTTGTAATGCTAAATCCAGGTTGGTATAGATTTTGGTATTGCCATTTAGTATTTCTTGCATAGCCATATCGGTATTTTCAAGGCCATAATACTCCATGACAATTTCCTTTGCTTGTTTCATGGCAATTTGAATATATTGCATTTTGGCTTTATCTACATATTCAAATTGTTCACCAATGTAAAGGATGGGTTCCTTTATAGCCAGGTTATATTCTTCCTCTGAAATAAAGGCTAGCTCTAGCATTTTTTCTAACACTAAGTTCTTTCGCTCATTTAATCGATTGATTGCTTCGTGACCGTTATACGGACAATTTTTTTCTGGTTTGTTCAGCATTGCTGCAAGGGTAGCGGATTCTGCAATGGTTAGATTTTTAGGATTTTTCCCAAAGTAATCCATACTTGCTTCATAAATACCATAATTGCCATGTCCGTAATAAGCGATGTTAATGTAGCTTTCCAGAATTTGTTTTTTTGACCAGTGTTCGGTTAAATAAATAGCAGCACCAATTTCTCGACTTTTTCTTTCAGGAGAATGGTCTCTATCATCGGTTGCTATTTTTACCAGTTGTTGTGTAACGGTACTTGCACCAAAAGAAGAATTTCCCTTTAACTCATAAGAAATAACGGCTGCTAGTAACCGTTTGGGTGAAAAACCATAGTTCTCAAAAAAAGTCTCATCTTCAATTGCCACAAAAGCATTGTAAGTGTATTCCGGTATATCCTCTAAGAAAGTATAGACAGAAGAGTAGGTAGGAACCATGTCATCTTCTTCACTTGTATGATATCCATAATAGCAGTAAATTTCATTTCCATCTTTGTCGTACAAATAGGGGACAGAATGATAATCAATTCTACTGGTATCTATCCCAGTTCGATAAGAATCATAGGCTATTTCTAAATAGGAATGAAACTTAAGATAAAGAATCAGTACTGCTAATATGATCAAAAAGAAAAAGATAAGAATGATCCCGAGAAGATTTGAGAGGAATGCCTTTTTTCTCCGTGATGTGTTGTGCTTTAAGTTTGACATTTGATAAATTCCCTCCTTAAAATGTTTTGGAGCACCTGTATATATGCAGACAAAATTATATCACAAAAATAGGATTAAGTCAATTAAAAAAAGGAAATATATAAAGTGTTGTTTCTTGTCAAATTAACATAAAAAAAGAGATGAAAAATTCATCCCTTTTGATTTATTCTACGGTAACAGACTTTGCTAAGTTTTTAGGCTTATCAATATCACAACCTCTTAATTTTGCTACTTCATAAGCAATTAGTTGCAAAATGGTAACAACAACAATTGGTTGAACAAAATCAGTTGTTTTAGGTAGAGAAACGGTAATATCTGAAAAGCTTTCAAAAGAATCTGCATTTAGATTATCCGTTGTAATAAAGATGGTGTAAGCACCTCTTGCTTTTGTTTCTTCTATATTACTAACCGTTTTTTCAAATAATTTATCATTGGTAGCAATGGCAATGACAGGAGTTCCATTTTCAATTAAAGAAATGGTACCATGTTTTAATTCTCCTGCTGCATATGCTTCTGAATGAATGTATGAAATTTCTTTTAGTTTTAAAGATCCTTCCATACAAAGAGCATAATCGATTCCTCTTCCAATAAAGAAGATATCATTTTGTTGATATAATCTTTTGGCAATTGCTTTGTAAATGGTGTCGTTTTTAATTACTTGATTTAAAATAGAGTGGATGTTTTCAAAATCTTTTAAAACATTTTGCTCTAATTCTTTTGATAGTAGCCCTTTTTGTTTCATTGCATTTAAAACAAGCAAAGAAAGAATAGCTACTTGTGAAGTATATCCTTTGGTAGTTGCTACTGCAATTTCTGGGCCAGCATTGGTATAAATACATAAACTAGCTTCACGTGCAATGGTAGAGCCTACTACATTTACAATTGCAAGAGTAGTTGCCTTTTCTTGTTTTGCAAGTCGTAAAGCAGCTAAAGTGTCTGCTGTTTCACCAGATTGTGAAATGATAATCACCAGTGTTTTTTCATTAATTAATTGTGTATTGTAACGATATTCAGAAGCAATATCTACAGTAACAGGAATTTTGGTATAGTTTTGGAATAAATATTTTCCAACCATTCCTGCATGCATAGCACTTCCACATGCTACAATATGAATTTCTTGAAATTTTGAAAAATCAATTTTTTGCAAAGTTTCATCTGCTAGGTGAGAATGAAAAATTTGCTCTATGACAGAAGGCTCTTCATGAATTTCTTTTAACATGAAGTGTTCAAATCCATTTTTCTTGTATTCTGTAGCACTCCAAGTAGCTTGTTTGATTTCTTTTTGAATAGGAGCGTTGTTTTCATCAAAAATTTCAACCTGATCCTTTGTTAAACGTGCAATTTCTCCTTTTTCTAGCAACATATATTGAGAAGTATAGTCAAGAATTGCTGAAATATCCGATCCTGCAAAGTTTCCTTCTGATCCAATTCCAATAATTAAAGGACTATCTTTTCTTGTTGCATAAATTACCTCTGGTTCATCTTCAAAAAGAATTGCAAAAGCATAAGAGCCACGAAAAGCTTGACAAGCTTCATGAATGCATTTTAATTTATCTTTTTGTGTTTGATAAATAAAATTAAGGTAGGCACAAGCAACTTCTGTATCTGTTTCAGACTGAAAAGTAACGCCTTGTTTGATCAAATAGGTTTTTAAGTCTAAATAATTTTCAATAATTCCATTGTGAACCAGTGTTATTTTTCCACTTTGATGTGGGTGAGCATTGATTTCGTTTGGTTCTCCATGGGTTGCCCATCTAGTATGTGCAATTGCAGTAGAAGAGTTAATGGAATCATCCATTAGTTTTTCTTCTAAATTTACAATTTTTCCTTTTGATTTAAATAATGTTATTTTGTTATTTAAAGTTAAAGCGATTCCTGCAGAATCGTAACCTCTATATTCTAAATTTTTTAATCCTGTTAATACAATTTCTTTGGCATTGTTTGATTTTCCTGTATAACCAATAATTCCACACATAATTTAACCTCCATATTATGATTTTCAATGTACCATATTTAGATGATATCGTTTTTGTTACAATCAAAGATTTTGCTTTTTAGACGATATCTAACGATCCTAAATGACCGTGATAAAATCCGCTGATTTTCGATATTATCAATCCTCGTCAACATATTTCTATGCCCATGCGCTATTTGTTTTTTAAGGTGTTTTTCCCTCCTTGCTTAAAAGACAAATTTAAAGTAATTTTAATATATTTTAAGGAATTTGTCAATTCCCTTATATTTTATTCCAAAGTAGAGCAGTTTGCGATAAAAAAGTCATATTAGTAGTATTATGATAACAAATGAAAAAAGAAATACAAAGAGAACAAAAAAGAAGAATTTGGTATGAAATTTTAAAAAAGCCTTTGCATAAAAATTGGTTTATGATATAATTTAAAAAAATATGTCAATTTTTAAGAGAGGAATATGAAAAGAGGTATGAGAAAGAAAATAAAGGGAAAATTAAAAAGGGTATTTGCACTTTTGATGGTACTTAGTATGTGTTCGATTTATGTGCAACAGGTAAGTGCAATTATTACAGGAAATTTGCCAGTTTCGTATTTATCAGATGAGTTTCCTGAAAGTTATCAGCCATATATTGATGCGTTAAAAGCGGCACATCCAAATTGGATTTTTAAGGCAGTATATACCAATGTAGATTGGAATTTAGCTTTAACACACGAATCTTATGAGGTAAATCCAGCGATTAGTTTAATTAATCGAAACGATTATGGAGAAAAATGGTTATATCAAGGAAGTAATGTTTCTCATGATGGACCATATTATACCGCTTCTAAAGAGGCAGTTGCTTACTTTATGGATCCAAGGAATTTTTTAACAGAAGTAGGGGTTTTTCAATTTGAAACACAAAGCTATTCTGATTCTGTACATAGTGTAGAGGGAACGCAAAAAATCCTTGCAGCAACGCCTATGGGAAAAGATTGGTATAGTACACGTTACAAAAAATATGGTGAATGGATTGAAATGTCTGAAAGTTATGCAGAAATCATTGTTCGTTTATCCAAAAAGTATAACATTAGTCCGACTCATGTAGCTTCACGAATTCGACAAGAAAATAGTGGAGATATTGTCAATGGAGCTTTGATTAATGGAGATTGTGGATATTATAACTTTTTTAATATTGGAGCAACACCTGGTTCTGATGGAAACAGTTCTGTTACCAATGGAATTAATACCGCAATCAATAATGGTTGGGATACACCTGAAAAATCTATAGAGGCAGGGATTCAAGTCCTTATTAAAAATTATATTCAATATGGACAAGATACCGCTTATTTCCAAAAATTTGATGTAAATAACCCTTATGGAAATGCAGATTGGTTATTTGCTTCACAGTATATGACAAATATTGCTGCTCCTTCTGGAGAAGCTTCTATTACCTATAACGGATATGTAAATTCAGGATTATTAGAGAGTGCAATAGAATTTCACATTCCAGTATATAACAATATGCCTGCTTCTGCGTCTCCTTCACCAGATGTAGCAACTTATCCATTTGAGGATGATTATACAAGGGTGTATTTAGACGATCCTTCTGATACAGGAGTAATAGATGAATTCTGGATTCGTTCAGAACCAGAGACCTATTCAGATAGCAATATTATTCAAAAATATTTTTATGATCAAGAAGGGCAAGATAATAGGACAAAATTAATTCGAATTGGAAAAGGAATTAACATTCCATGGGCAAAAGTATTGTTGCCAGATGGTAGAATTGGTTATGTTAATTCCAAATGGGTATATGAGTATCAATATGCTGATGTAACAGGAGTTAGTTTAGATCAAACAGAAATTTCTTTACGTATTGGTGAAAGTACTACATTAAATGCAACTGTATCTCCTATTAATGCTATTTCTACAGATGTGACTTGGAGTTCACAAAATAGCGAAATTGCTTCTGTAGATGGAAGCGGAAATATTCAAGCAAAGCAAGCAGGAACAACACAGATTACGGTAACAACAAGTAGCGGTGGAAAAACAGCAACTTGTCAAGTAACCGTGTTACCTAAAGCAGTGGAAAGCATTACGTTAGAGCAAACAGAATATGAAATTATGCAAGGAGATGTTTTAACATTACAACCTGTTATTTTACCAGAAGACGCAGGAAATAAAAATTATGTGGTAGAAATAGAAGATGAATCTATTTTAGAAAATCAGGATGGCGTTTTGATTGGTAAAAATCCAGGAAGTACTAAAATTACTTTAAGAACAGAAGATCAAGGAAAAACCGTAGAGGCAACGGTTACCGTAAAAGCTTCTATTAAAGTAGAAAATATTATTGTAGATCCTGTTAGTACTAGTTTAAAGGTAGGAGAAAGCATGAAAATAAATGCAACCATTGAACCAATACAAGCTGCTTTAACACAACTTGTTTGGAGAAGTGAACAGGAAGAAATTGCTTCTGTAGATGAACAAGGAAATGTGCAAGCAAAGCAAGTAGGAAAAACAACAATTTATGTATCTACTAGAGATCAAAGTGTAGTTGCTACTTGTCAAGTAGAAGTATTGCCAATTCCTGTTGAAAGTATTGATTTAGAAAAAACAGAATACACTATGCTAAAAGGGGATATACTAACAATAAATCCAGTTATTTTACCACAAAATGCAACGAATCAAAATTATGATATCTTAATAGAAGATGAAACTATTTTAGAGCTTCAAGATAAAAATCTTGTTGGAAAAAATCAAGGAACAACAGAAGTTACATTTGTAACACAGGATGGAAAGAAAGAGATAAAGGTAAAAATTACCGTTTTAGATGAAATTGTTATAGATGATACGTTACAAATTGATCAAGAAACGGGATACATTACTAAAGTACAACCAGAAACAACGGTTCAACAAATGAAACAAAAAATACAAGTAAGTTCTAGTTATGAACAAGTTTTCTTAAATGTACAAGGGGAAGAAATTAAAGAGGAACAATTGGTAGGAACAGGAACAAAAGTACAGATCAAACAAGATGGAGAAGTAAAATTAGAATATACCATTTTAATCTATGGAGATGTAAATGGAGATGGACTGATATCTTCTAGTGATTATTTAATTATCAAAGATTATATTATGTCTAACTATGTAAGTGAACACTTAACAGGTGTTAAATTGATAACAGCAGATGTTAATAAAGATCATGAAGTTAAATCAAGTGATTATTTAATTATTAAAAATTATATTATGGAAGATAAAGATTTAATTAAGCAATAAAGAGGTGAGATATCATTCATGAAAATAAAAAAGATGACAAAACTTTCGGTTTGTACAGTGTTTATGTTTCTTATGCTAATGGTAACATCGATTACCTATGGAGCTTCGTTTCAAATTGGAGCTTCTACTGCATTAACGACAGGAAATACCACCACATTAACCATTAATTCTTACGGACTTGCTGGTCGATATGATATTGTAAGCTCCAATCCTAGTGTGGTAAATATTAGCAATTCTTCTATATGGATAGAAGACAATGTATCAAGTATTACGTTAACAGCAGTTGGAGCAGGATCAGCTGATATTACAGTCACTCCTACAGATGTTTCGGATGTTAATACTTTTGAACCTTATACAGGTGGATCACAAAGTATCACAATATTTGTAAGTGATCCCGCACCTGCTCCAGAGCCAACCCCTGAACCTACTCCGGATCCACCATCTAATTCTAACAATAACAATAATAATAATAATTCTGTTACATTAAATAGCAATACCTATCTTTCTTATTTGGTATTAAGTGAAGAGGGGATGACTCCTAGGTTTGTAAGGGAAAAAACAAGCTATGCGATTACCGTAGGAATGGATGTAACCGATATTCAAGTTAGTGCAGCACCAGAGGCAAGTACCTCTTATGTAGCAATTTATGGAAATACGAATTTACAAGAAGGAGATAATACCATTACTATTGTTGTTACTGCACAAGATGGTTCTACCAGAACTTATTATGTAACGGTTACCAAAACAGCGGATCCTGAAAAGGCAAATGCTTATTTAGAAAATTTGGTTATTGAAAATATAACATTAACGCCTGAATTTCAGTCAGAAGTTTTTGAATATGATTTAGGAGAAGTTCCTTTTGATACAACAAAACTTGCTATTTTAACTTTTACAAAAAATGAAAATGCTACTGTAGAAATTACAGGAAATGAAGAGTTAAAAGTAGGCGAAAATGAAATTAAGATTACAGTAACCGCACAAGACGGAACTACCAAAAAAGAATATATTTTGAAAGTAAATCGATTAGAAGAAACAGAAGACGTTTTAGCAGAACAAAATGCTTTAAAAGATGTCAGTGAAAGAAGTGCTACCAAAAAATTAACGGATTTCTTAGGAAATCTATGGCTTTCTGTTAAAGCTAATGCATTATTAGTGATTATGTATATTTTTATTGTAGTAGAATTTTCACAGGTAGCTTATTTATACAAAAAATTAAATAGAGCAGAAGAAATTTTAGAAAAATATGGAATTGATGAAGAAGGAAATATGAAGAAAACAAGAAGTGGAAAAAAACGTGATATTCCAAATGCAAAAGAAAATCCAAAAGAAAAAGAGACAGACAAAAAGAGCATGTATAATATTGCTTTAGAAGATGAAACTAAGACAAAAAATGAGAAAGAAGAAAAAGATAAATAAAAAAGTAAAAGCTATTTCAAAATAACGAAATAGCTTTTAATCTTTTGGTTTGATTTCCCATCCTGGAATATTAGATCTTTTGATCGCTCCAAACAGATTTTCTTTTATTTTTGGAATGTCTTTTTTTAAATCTGTAATTAGTGTTTTGGTAAATTCTCTTTTAGAATAACCATCATTTGGGCAAGTTTTTTCAATAATAGGAAAATTTTTTTCACGAGCAGCGGCTCTAATTTCTTTTTCCGTAACATAAATCATGGGACGAATAACCGTAATATTACTTCTACTTAAATAAGTAACGGGTGAGAAGGTATAAAAATTCCCATTTAAAAATAAACTCATCAAAAGAGTTTCGATTACATCATCATTATGATGACCTAGTGCAATTTTATTACATCCGTGTTCGATAGCTATACTATTTAAAATACCACGTCTTAAATTAGCACATAAAGAACAAGGATTTTTTTCTTTTCGAATATCAAATACTACGGTTGCAATATCAGATGGATAAACAACATATTCAATTTTTAATTCTTGACATAGTTTTTCTAAAGGTTTGGTATCAAAATTTTCTAGTCCTGGATCGACTGTAATTGCCATAATATCAAATTTTTTAGGATAGAATTTTCTTAAATAATATAGTGCATAAAGTAGTGCAAGACTATCTTTTCCGCCTGAAAGTCCAATCCCGATTTTATCATTTTCTTCTATCATTTGGTAATCTTCGATTGCTTTTCTACATCTTCCAATAATATTTTGTAACATGGTTTTATCTCCTTTGAATTCGTAAAAATAGTTTAACATAATTTTGAAAAATTTTCAATAGATAGAAATTTCTAAAAGTGACTTGTGAAAAAAATGTTTTTACGTTATAATAGGGGTGATATAGGAGGAATATTATGAGAGGTGTTCAGGAAAAAAAGAGAAAAAAAGGGAATAAAGGTGTGATTATTTTTTTGATGGTGATTGTACTTGTCATTGTGATATCGGGTGTAGCCGTTTTATTATTAAATCAAATTCATATTACAAATGAGCTTGCTACTCAAACGGTACATGATCTTGCAAAAACAACTATCCAAAATAACGAGGAGATAGCACAAGCAGTAAGAGCACCTAAAAGTGTTCAGGCAACTGTCCCTATTTTTATGTATCATTTTTTGTTAGATGATTATGGAGAATATTTGGATGTTGAAAACTTTATGAAGCCTTCTACTTTTGAGGAACAGTTAAAATATATTACAGAGAATGGTTATGAAACTATTTTTATGAATGAGATAGGAAGTTTAGAAAATTATACCAAACCTGTTTGTTTAACTGTAGATGATGTATTTGTTTATTTTTATGATAATGGTTTTCCATTGATAAAAAAATATAATGTAAAGGTTACCTTAAACATTATATATGATTATATTAATGGGGAAAATTATCTTACAACGGAACAAATTCAAGAGATGTTAGATAGTGGGTTGGTTTCTATAGAATCGCATACCAGAACCCATCAAGAGCTAACTACTTTAACAGAAGAAGAGCAAAGAAATGAAATTATAGAATCCAAAAATGGGTTGGAAAAAGATTTTAATGTAAAACTTTCTACTTTGTGCTATCCTGTTGGGGATTACAATAATAATGTAATTGAGATTGCTAAAGAGGCAGGGTATCAATATGGAATTGCGATGACAGGAGGCACTTATTATTCTAATATTCATACCAATCAGTATGCAATACCAAGAATTTATGCAAATCGTAGTATGCCACTTTCTACGTTTGCAAGTTATTTAAGTGAAGCAAGTGTGGAAGTAGAATGGTAAAAAGAATAAGAAAACTAGTTTGTTTTTTAGCAAGCTAGTTTTTTTGTATATAGAAAACTACGGGTTTTACCCGTGGTTTCAAAAAGCGGTAATGATAGAAAAAATCACTCCTTTTTATGGTTATATGTATCAGACTAAAGATACAGATATAAATAAAAAGGAGCGATTTGTGATGTCAAAAAACTACATTGATAATAATAGTTTAGCACATATAGCATGTAAATGCAAGTACCATATTTATTTTTTATAAAATATAGTAGAAAAATATATATGGAAAATTAAGGGTAGATATAGGAAAAATATTAAGAAGATTGTGCGAAAGAAAAGGAGTAAAAATAATAGAAACAGAAATGTGCATAGATCATGTACATATGTTGATGGAAATATCAATAAAAATGAGTGTATCAAGCTTTATGGGGTATTTAAAAGGTAAACCACTTAAGTGGTAGCTGGTGATAAAGTAGCAAAGGTCAGATAAATAGAGTGCCTTTAGGCACCAGTGAGTAACAAGTCCTTATAGGGCAAGAGCAAACCATCCATTGAACGGGTGGTTTTGATTATGCCATATTGAAAAATGAAATAAGAAATGGTAGTATGCCAGTGTAATAGGAATATTGCAAAAAAGATAAAAAGTTTATGTTAACAAAAAACTTTAAAAGTATGATTGGACTACACACACACACACACACACAACATAGTTTTAAAAATATCCAAAAAAAGCTATGTTTTGTCAAGTCAACTTAAAAAGAATAAATAACATAAAAATGCAAAAACTAAAGAAAAAAGAAAGGAGAGCATGTATGGAAAAGCAAAAGAAAGAAAAGGAAATGAAAGAGGCAAAAGTAAACAAGAAAAAACGTAAAAGAAAAGTATCGATATTTACGATATTTCTGTGGTTATTTTTAATTGCAACCATGTCTACCATAGTGGTAGGATCCTTGACACATAAGAATGCAATAGAAGTAACGGATAATAACTGGAATATACAACTTGTGATGTATGATAGAAGTAGTGATACACCCAATCAAGCAATTACAGATTTTACATGGAATGCAACTAATGAAGATGAAACAAGGCAATTAGTAATGCAAATAAACTATGCATGTACAACAGGAAAAGAATATCAACCAGGAGAAATTGTAGTAGCAATACCGGGGATTGCAAGAGAAACTTGGAGTGAATACTATAGAAATAATACAGGCGGAAATTATACTGAAATATATGATAGGTGGTTAGAAAATTATATAACTATAGCGGCCGATAAACAAACAGATACGAATAAGCAATATGATTGGAGCTATTATTATGATATAGGAAATAATCAATATATTTTTACTAATAATATATTAGTAGCAGAAAATGAACATTTTGAAGGAACAATACAAATAGCATATAATTTATATCCAAGATTTAAAAATCAATTAAGTTTAGAATATCAAGCAAAAATAAAAGAAAATATAAACTCTGATGAAATTATTGCAATGGAGTCAAATATATGTAATTTTCATTATACAGCTATTAAGAAGACTTATAAATTATCAAAGTATGCAGCAGTTGCACCTAAAGCAGATTACACAAAAATAGAAGATATATTAGATAACTACTTTTGGGTAAAATATGGTTTTGTTGAAACTTATGATAAAGGAGTATTATATGCTTACGCTGAAAATAATGAGGTTATAAATGATTGGGCATATAGTGCTAACTGTATAAAAGAAACTTTACCAAATGGATGTGTAGTTTATGATAAAGATTTAAATAAAATAGAACCCAAAAATGATAATACGTATTATTTGTTAGGAAGTGCTTCATCAACATCAACATATTATAACTATTATTATATTGGATACCCAAAAGATGAATATCAAGAAGGGGATAGTATAACAAATACAGCGGAATTATGGGGAAGATATGAAGATGAAGAAGAGCTTCAGAAACTTGCTGAAGCGACAAGGACTATAAAATTAGTAGAGTTTGATTTTGAATATAAGGGTGAATTATATAAAATTAATAAAAATAGGCGTTCAAAGAGTAATTATTATATAAATCAGATAAAATATAGTGATAAAGGTATGGAAGCTGGTTTTGACATATATCCCATAGCTTTTTATACTGAAAATAGAATGGATGTAGAAATAGGTGATGATTTACTATATATTTTAAGAGAAAATGGAGAAACTACAAAATTAGAAGAGGATGAATATTATTTTACAGATGTAGGTATTCCAGAATTTCACACATATAATAAATATAGTGGAGAAGAAGGGGAAAAGTTGATAGGATATGAATGGGAGCTACAAGTAAGATACCAAGGTACACAAGAATATGTAACATACAAAACTGGTATAACAGGAGAAGGTAAGGAAATAATTATTGATTATTCAAGATTTATATTACAGGATCATGTGGAATTTGAAAATGAAAATATAGTAGGAATAAAATTAATTATTAAAAATTTAGATAAGACGTTATATAATAATTCTAATGGTATATATGTAAAAGCAAATATACATACACAAAATTGTGCAGTTGGAAATGTATATAATTTTAGTTATTTACAAGTATATCATAAAGATGAGGATGGAAATAGAACATTAGTAAATGAACCAACACTTGAAAGTTATAATACTTTGTCAACAAAATTAAAAGTAGCAGAATATGATCAAGCTACTTATGGAACCTATATGCAAAGGGGTTATGCTGATACAGAAATAGAAGCTGGCTATATTGATTTGGAGAATATAAAATCAGGAGCTACATTACAAAATAATGTAGCAGAGGAAAAATATACATATATGTACAAATTAAAAAATACAATAGATTTAGGAGCGTATAAAATAGATGATGATGTTATTATAAAAACATATGATATATTACCAGAAGGAATATATTTAAATTTCAATGAAAAAGATATTATAAATAATTTAATTTTATATGATTCAGATAATGTGTATAGAAATTTAAAATTAAAAGATGGAACGTTATTTAAAACAAGAAAAGAATTAGAAGATTATATAAAAGAACATACAGAAGTAGAAATAGACTATAATTATCAAGATAGCGGAAGAACTAAAATCAGTATAAAAACTAGTTTGACTGAAATAGATTGGAACTATTATTTAACAGCTTTTATTGTTGATGTTTGGTTCTATATAGAATATGATATACAAGTAGAAATACCATATGAAAGCATATTAGAATATGGAACAAGTTATACAAATTATATGTATAGTATGTGGAATTATGAGTATGATAGAAGATATTTGAGATCTGATCTTATAGCTGATAATGGACGTTATGATAGTTTAGCAAAAGATATTGATCAAGATAACGACATTAATGAAAAGGTAGTATATCGTAGTAACATTTTAAACATAACTCATGCAGTATCTTCACAACAAGCAGTGATCAAACAAGTAAGAACAGATTTAACACAAGGAAAATATGTAGAAGGAACCGCAGAAGTAAGCCCTGGAGAAGAATATGATTATAAATTACGTGTAACAACTGGAGCAAATAGTATTAAGGATTTGATACTATATGATAATATAGAAACAATTACAGATGACTCTGGAGCAGACATAAGTACTGGCTGGAAAGGAAGTTTCTTAGGAGTAGATACAAGTTATGCAGAAAGAAAAGGATATGCTCCAAAAGTATATTATTCTACTGAGCTATATCCGGGCAAATTAACAGAAGTACCAGATAAATGGCAATTATTAGATGATAGTGTAGATAAAAGTACAGTAAAATCTATCTGTGTAGATTTAAGATATAAAGCAGATGGAAGTGAAATGGAACTTAGTCCAAATAATGTTGTATTTGTTTTAGTAAAAATGCAAGCACCAGATGATGAAAATTTGATGACATCTGCAGATAATATGTTCTGGACAAATTGGAGAGCAATTGATCCATTAGGAGGAATTGTTGATAATATAGAGGGAATCTATTCAAATCAAGTTAATGTAGAAATCAGTAAAAAAGGTATTACAACAAATATTAGTGGACAAAAAACATGGATAGATGAAGAAAATAAAAATAACACAAGACCAGCAAGTATTACTGTAAAATTAATGCAAGATGGAGTAGAATATGCAGTCAAAAGTGTAACTGAAAGTGACAATTGGAGTTATACATTTGAGAACGTACCTGTTTATAAAAATAATGCAGGAGATGAATATAAATATACGATACAAGAAGTTGCAGTCCCTAATTATATAACAAGTTATGAAGGAAATAATATTATTAATGAATTAAATTTAACAGAATTTAAAGTAGAAAAAACATGGATAGACGAAGAAAATAAGAACAATACAAGACCTACAAGTATTACAGTAAGGTTAAGGCAGGATGGAAAAATATATGCAGTAAAAACGATAACAGCTGAGGATAATTGGAGTTATACATTTAAAAATATACCAATGTATCGAAATAATAAAAAAGAGAAATATGAATATAGGGTAGAGGAAGTAGCAGTACCTAGCTATATAACAAGATATGATGGAAATAATATCATTAATGAAGTAAACTTAACGGAATTCGAAGTAGAAAAAATATGGGATGATAATGAAAATGTAGCCGGAAAACGTCCAGAGAGTATTGTAGTAGAATTAAAAAGAGAAGGAAGTGTAGTAAGAAAAATTACATTAAACGAATCAAATAATTGGAAATATACCTTTAAGGCTTTGGAGAAATATAATACGTTAGGAGAAGAAATTGTATATACAGTAGATGAGCAATCTTTTGCAAATGATGAATGGTATGTAAAAGAAATTGTAGGAGGAAAAATAACTAATAAACTTGTAGTGCCAGATGAAAGAGTAAAGATCATTGGAAGTAAAAGCTGGGATGACAACAATAACTTGGCTGGAAAGCGTCCTGAAAGT
>CALXBS010000028.1 GCA_944386605.1 uncultured Clostridia bacterium
GTGTGTGTGTGTAGTGTAATCATGCTTTCAAAGATTTTTGTAAACATAATTCTGTTTGCTTTTTAGCAATATTTCTACTACACCCGCATACTACCATTTTTGTTTTCATTTTTCAACAAAAAAAGACAGGGGAAAAATCTTCCCCCGCCAAAACCAAATTTACAGTTTCTGAATGAGCCTATGCACGATCGATATAATTTTATCTGCATGTCTTTTATCCGAACAATACTTTACGTCGATCGCTCTGGCCGAAAACCCGTGAAAGTATTTTCCTCCTTCCGTCAAATAATTCTGCTTGATCACTGGTGCAACCGTAAGGAGGCATTCTTCCTTACTCGCAAATGCTGTGGCACCTTTGGTATTTCCATCACAAGCATTCCAACCAACTAGGTTGTTTTTGTTTCTTGCTAAGGAAGACTCGCCCCATCCGCTTTCTAAACAGGCCAGCCCCATCATATAGAGGCCATTAATACCATGTTCCTGTTCTACACGCACAAGCGCTTTACCAAGTCCTGCCAAAGCTGTTCCCTCTAACATCTTTTCGTAATCCTCTTCCAAAAGATTGCTTAAAATACGTAAATCAGAATCAGCACTTAACTCCAGATTCCGATCAGGAATTTTTTCTAAAGTAAGCACTTGCTTGACTTCACTATCTTTTAAAACAACCTTATGAAATTCATCTGCCTGGTAACCTTCTGGAGCTTCTGTATAATAATAATACGTCCCCTCAGACTCTACATCAAAACTCACCACTCCATTCTCCTCGGTTTTCCGTGATAATAACTGTAGACAATTTTCATCAAAAAGCAAAACTTCTACATCCGAGGTAGGCATATCATCCTTGATCACCGCAATCTTTAAATCATCTGCAGATGCAGTAATTGGAAAGATATTAAAAAGTAACACGAATAAGAAGAATTTAAAACCTTTGACCATTTTTTGGTCTCCTTTCAAATTTTTTTTTGGTTGTAAAATATGTCCTCCTTTCTTTAATAACAGAAACCCAACCTTTAGATAAAATTTTATCTAAATTTCCATTATTTCTCTTTATATTATACCATTTTTCTTTGTTTTATGTCAACTTGTATTCCTGATGAATGCATTACTTGAAATATCATAAAAGGATTTTGGGACATCTTGTAAAACATTTCAAAATATGCTATAATAAGCTGATATTATATATCATTAAATATAATAGACAAAAACTTTAGGAGATGAGAAAATTTATGCTATGTTCGGTATGTAAAAAAAATATGGCAGTTGTATTTATTAATAAACTTGATAAAGACGGAAAACCAACCAACGAAACGACAGGTCTTTGTATCGACTGTGCCAAAAAGCAAGGAATTGATCCGTTAAGTAATATGATGAAAGAATGGTCAAATCTTAGTGAAGAAGAAATGGAAAATATGTCTTCACAATTTGATGAATTACTTGGAGGAATGTCAGAATTAGACACTTTTGATGAAAAAGAAGATGATGAAGGTGAAAAGAAATCGCCTCTTTCTGGGCTACTAGGTAATATGATGTTTCTAGGAAAAAACAAAAAAGAAAATGAAGAAACTTCACAAAAAAACTCCAAAGAAAAAAAATCCAAAAAGAAAAAATATCTGGATACTTTTGGTGAAAACTTAACACAAAAAGCAAGAGAAAATAAATTAGATAGAGTCATTGGGCGAGAAATTGAATTGCAAAGAGTGATTCAAATATTAAATAGAAGAACCAAAAATAATCCTGCTTTAATAGGAGAACCAGGAGTTGGTAAAACTGCAATCGTTAACGCACTTGCTATTGAAATTGCAAAAGGAAATGTTCCTGGAAAACTAGTAAACAAAGAAGTATACCTAATTGATATGACCTCTTTAGTTGCTGGAACACAATTTAGAGGACAATTTGAATCACGTGTAAAAGGGATCATCGATGAATGTAAATCTCTAGGAAACATTATTCTAGCCATCGATGAAGTACACAATATTGTAGGCGGATTGGAACATGACAACTCTATGAATGCAGCAAATATGCTAAAACCTGCACTTGCCAATGGATCTGTTCAATTAATTGGTGCTACTACCTTAAAAGAATATCGAAAATATATTGAAAAAGATAGTGCCTTAGAAAGAAGATTTCAACCTGTCATGGTAGATGAACCAAATACAGAAGATTGTATTAAGATTTTAAAGGGAATCAAATCTTACTATGAAGATTATCACAAAGTATCTATTCCAGATGACATTTTAAAATATGCCGTATCTTTATCACAAAAATATATACATGATCGTTTTTTACCTGATAAAGCAATCGACCTTTTAGACGAAGCATGTGCTAGGGTAAATCTAGAAGATGTAACAATTGCCAAGATTGAAAAACTTCAAAAAGAGCTTGCAGAAGCAACCGAAGAAGAAACAGAATTAGAACAAGAACTTGCAAACGAAAAAACAAATCCAGAAGATGAAAATAACGTTTCTTCTTTTGAAAAAGCTGCAAAAATAAAAGAAACAAAGTGCAAATTAAAACAAGCACTAGATGAAATCATGAAAAACTATAAACCACATGAAGTAACATTTGACAATTTAGCACAAGTAGTAGAATTGTGGACAAAAATTCCTGTGATGAGAATCAAAACTTCTGAAACAGAAAAATTATTAAACTTATCTAAAAACTTAAAGAAAAAAATTATTGGTCAAGAACATGCAATTGAATCCATTTCAAATGCCATTCTAAGAAAAAGAGCCAATATTCGAAATGTTGTAAGACCACCATCATTTATCTTTGTAGGCCCTACAGGTGTGGGTAAAACTGCTCTTGTAAGAGCACTTGCTTATGAACTATTTGATAATGAAGAAGCTGTTATTAAGCTAGATATGTCAGAATATATGGAATCACACAGTACTTCTAAATTAATCGGATCTCCTCCTGGATATGTAGGATATGATGAAGCTGGTCAACTAACTGAAAAAGTAAGAAGAAATCCATATAGTATTGTTTTATTTGATGAAATTGAAAAAGCACATACAAGTGTTTATAACATTTTACTTCAAATATTAGATGAAGGAATTCTTACAGATTCACAAGGAAAAAGTGTTTCCTTCAAGCATACTATCATTGTTCTAACATCTAATCTAGGAACAAACTTCAAAAGTGATGGTTATGGTTTCTCAAATACACAGTTAAACAAAGCAATGCTTGAAAACAAAACTGCAGAAGCACTAAAAGAATTCTTTAGTCCTGAATTCTTAAATAGAATTGATGATATTATTACTTTCAATAAACTAACTCAAAAAGATTTAGAAAAAATTGCAGATCTATCTTTAAAAGAATTTCAACAAGAAACCAAAGAAAAAAATATCTTATTAAATTATACACCTGCTGTTACGAAATTTATTGTTGAAAAAGGATATAACGAAAAATTTGGTGCAAGACCACTTAAAAGAGCAATTCAGCATTATATAGAAGATATTATTGCACTAGAATTTATCAAAAATAATATTGTTGAAAATAAGCCATATACGATTGATGTAAAAGATGGAAAAATTATCATCGTATAAAGAAAAAATAGTCGAAATTACATTTTGTAAAATCGGCTATTTTCTTTTTAAACTAACTTTCTAAATCTTCTATTAATAGATTTAGTTCTTCAAGAGAATCTAGTGTTAATCCCTCTTCTAGTTCTTCTTTCATATCGTCTCTTAACAATTTATCCTCTGTACTAATTTTCCTATAAACAGTCTCTACTCCCTCATTTACCACGTTATAGATAATGATTTCATCATCCTCTAAAACCGCTCTAAAATGATTTGGGCAATTTTGCGGAATATTTCTACTATACACTAGCTTTTCATTACTTTCTTCTTTTATCTTATACACTTTTCCTTCTTTATCTTGCTTTTCTGCCTCTTTTTCTTTTAATTCTTCTAAACTTGTATTATAAATAACCTCTTTTTTAGTAATCGTATCATCACAAGTCGTATAACAATCTTCATACACAAGTTCTATATCATATTTTTTAGAAATCGTTGGTGTTGTTTGCTCATCGTAAATATCCACTTTAGAAGAATTTACTGGATTATCTTCTTGATTACTTGCAGTCTGAATCACTTCCTCATCTGCATGGAAAATATCATTTGCTTTAAAACCTACAAAAACACCCACTACAAAAAGCAAAAAAATGCCAGAAAAAAACATAATTTTATATTTTAAATCTATACCCATGATTATCACCTTTAATATTATTCTTTCTATATTTTTAAAATTTATACATAAAAATTTAATGAATTTGAATTGCACCCATTTCTTCGGTTATTTTAATATCAAAATGATATTTTTTTAAAAGAGTAATTGTTTCTTCATCCGGATGACCATATTTTTCTTTCTTAGCAGAAATAATTGCAATGCAAGGATTTAGCTTTTCAATAAAAGCCTTACTAGTAGAAGTATTAGAACCATGATGACCAATTTGAACAGCTTTTAAATGTTTCAAATAATTTTTTTCTTCTTGTGTTAAATTGCTTAAAACATAATACTCTGTCTCTTTGGTTGCGTCCCCTAAAAAAAGATAATGCTCTTGCTGATAACTTAAAAGAAAACTCATACTATTTGCATTTAAAATATCCTTTGCTTGCACAACATATTTTTCAGAAGGAGTAAAAAACAAAATCTCATATTTTCCCAAAGTAATCTTTTCTTCTTCCTTCATCTCTAAAACAGCCACTGAATACGCTTTTAACATCTTTAGAAACACTTGTTTTTCTTCCTTTCCTTCTTCTTCAAAACTTGGAATACAAATTTTATCTACAGGTATTTCTTTTAAAATATCCTCTACACTACCTATATGATCCTCATGCATATGTGTGACAATAATCATATCAATTTTTGAAATCTTTTTTGCTTTTAAAAAATTCAATAATATAGATCCGGCAAGATGATAAGACGTAGAACCTAAATCTACCACTATATTTTTTCCACCTTTATGAAAAAAGGCCATATTCCCCTGCCCTACATTAAAAAAGATAACATATTCTTCTAAAAACGTACTATAAAAAGTGAAAAGAACAACAAACAGGAATACTATGGTAAGAACTATATTTGCTATTTTCTTTAATTTCCTTACTAGTTGGTAATGAAAAAAACGATATAAAAATTTATAATTCCACCAATAAAAAAGAAATAGATAGTACAAGATAACCAAAATAAAAGATGGTTTTATTACCTCTATACTCCATTCCCACTCCGCTACTTTAGAAACTAGTATAATACCCACTTTTAACACTCCAGATACTACTGGAAAAAGAATGGTAGCAATAGGTGGAATAAATAAACTAAAAAGGCATAAAAAACCTAAAAACAAAAGAATGGAAAATAACGGAGAAAGCAAAGCAGTTGATAGTATTCCTAATATATTGAGTTTTTGAAAATAATATAGAAAAAATGGAAGTAATATAATATACACAGATAGAGAAAGAGAAATCTGAGTCATAAAATAATGGATAAAAAAAGGAATTTTTCTCTTTGACTTTCTTAAGTAAACATTTTCTAATTTACTTTTTACAAAAGGAAAAAATTCATAAATTCCTAAAATCGATAAAAATGAAAAAATAAAAGAAATATGAAACATCATATATGGATGATAAATAAGCAAACAAATCGCACTAAGTATCCATTTCTCATATCTAGAAATTTTTTTGATTTTCCCTAAACTATACATCATCATACTTCTTACTAATCCAATTTGAAAACTAACAAGTAGACTAAAAAGAAAAAAGACTACAAGTTTTATACTTTCCTTTTTTCTAGTAGATAGTTTGCTTAAAAAAATATCCAAAACTTTTTGCAAATAAATAAGATGGGTTCCAGACATTGCTAATAGATGAGATAAACCACTTTTGGTAAAAATCTTTTCTATATGATCCTCTTCATAAATGGTCATTCCTAAAAACATACTTTTAAAAAAACTTGCCTCTTCTTTATCTAAATTTTCATCAATGATTTTATATATATATTCCTTTATATTCATTATAAAATTTCTTTTTTCACCTATTTTACTAATATAGCTTGTATTGATTCTTCCAATAATCCCATTTGCATTTAAATATCTTTTGTAATTAAATTCATAGGGATTATGGAGTAACTCTGGTATGACAATTTTTCCATTTACGGAAAGTCTATCCCCTACTTGATAGGTTGTACGATTTTGATAATCATACAGTAAAAATTTCCTTTTTTCATATGCTACCAAATAAATTCCTCTTTCTTCTGTTACTTCTCTTACTTCTAAAACATCCACTATTTTTTTCGTATAACTTTTTTCACTTTCATAACCATATTCATAAAGATAAATACAAAATCCAAGACGAACCAAAAAACACAAAGCAAGGCACAAAAAAATTCTTTTTTTCCACCTTTCCCACATCTTATTTATTCTTTCTTCCATGGCATTTATTGTAACATTCTTTTTTAAAAAGTAAAGCTTTTTTAATTCATTATTTTTGTCAAAAAATATCTTTTTTCTTTCTTCAAAAGATAACAACTAACTCCTTTTTTCATATACTAACAATAAATGGAGGTAATTATGATTTCAATTAGTTTATGTATGATTGTAAAAAATGAAGAAAAAACATTAAGAAACTGTCTTGATTCTGTTAAAGAAGTAGTAGATGAAATCATCATTGTAGACACAGGATCCAAAGATAAAACCGTAGAGATTGCACAAGAATTTACAGATAAAGTATATTTTTATGAGTGGAAAGATGACTTTGCTAGTGCAAGAAATTTTTCCTTTTCTAAAGCAACCAAAGACTTTATTTTATGGTTAGACGCAGATGATATTCTTCTTCCAGAAGATAAAGAAAAACTTCTAAAACGAAAACAAACACTGACAAAAGAAATTGATATGGTAATGCTAAAATACAATATGCCTACAGAAGACGGAAGTCCATTCTCTTTTTATCGTGAAAGACTAATACAAAATTTCAAAGACTTTCAATGGGAAGGAAGAGTTCATGAAGTTATTCCACCTAGAGGGAAAATCTTATACGAAAATATAGCCATTACCCATAATAAACAATCAGATGCTTATACAGATAGAAACTTAAAAATTTATCAAAAAATGTTAGAAGATCATATTTCATTTGGACCTAGAGAAACTTTTTATTACGCTCGTGAACTAATGTATAATGACTATACTTTAGAAGCAATTAAACAGTTTCAAGCTTTTTTGGAAATGGATCATGCTTTTTTAGAAAATAAAATTGAGGCATGCTTAAATTTAAATCGATGTTACATGGCACTAAATGATAAAGAAAAAGCTTTTCAAGCCTTAGTACAAAGCTTTCGTTATGATACTCCAAGAGCAGAAATTTGTACTTGCATTGGAAATTTCTTCTTAGAAGAAAAACAATACAATCAAGCTATTTATTGGTATAAGAAATCTTTAACCATCTTTCCTAATCCACAAAGCGGAGGCTTTATTAATTATGATATGTATACCTTTATTCCCTACTTAAATTTATGTGTTTGCTACTATCGTTTAAACAATCTGGAACTAGCAGAATATTATAACGAACTGGCAGGAAGAGAAAAACCAAATTCCACTCATTATTTATACAACAAAAACCTCTTCAAAGTACTGAAATATAATCACAAATCCTAATTTGATAACATATAGTATGGTAGAGCTATAAGCTCATAAGGAGGAAAAAAGATGAATAACTTTAACTGCAACAAAAATTGTTGTTGTGATAATAACTTTAATGATAATACTTGTTGTTGTCCTGTAGTTTGTCAACCTGGACCTCAGGGTCCTATCGGTCCTCAAGGTAGAATTGGACCTACTGGTCCTCAAGGGGTTCAGGGATTACAAGGTGTTCCTGGACCTACTGGAGCCACTGGCCCTCAAGGTCCTATTGGACCACAAGGTGTTACTGGTATCCAAGGTATTCAAGGAAATACTGGTGCTACCGGAGCTACTGGTGTTACAGGTGCTACCGGCCCTACTGGAGTAACTGGTCCTACTGGACCAACTGGACCTACTGGTCCTGCTGGAGCACAAGGTATTCAAGGTATTCAAGGATTAGCCGGAATTACAGGAAACACGGGTGTTACAGGTGCTACTGGTCCTACCGGAGTAACTGGAGCTACTGGTGCCACTGGTTCTACTGGGCCAACTGGTCCTACTGGACCTACAGGTGATACAGGTGCACAAGGTATTCAAGGATTAGCTGGAGCCACTGGGGCTACCGGAGCTACTGGTGCCACTGGCGCAACTGGACCAACTGGTCCTACTGGAGATGCTGGTCCACAAGGTGCTCAAGGTGCAGCTGGAGCTACTGGGGCTACTGGACCTACAGGTACTGCAGCCGTTAGTGCAGCACTATATTCAACAAACGCTCCACAACAAACACCAGGTGCTGGTACCGCTTTAACATTTGATACAAACCAAACTACTGTTGGAACTGGTATTACACATACTGCTTCATCTGGTAACTTTACAATTAATGAAGCTGGAACTTATTTGGTTACCTATAGTGCAGACGCTGGAGCTACTGGTGGTGCTTCTTTCCCAGTAACTGCTTCTCTTGCTTTAAATCTAGATGGTACACCTGTTCCTGGATCTACTTCATCAGCCGTTTTAGCTGCAACTGGTGATAGTACACCACTTTCTAACTCTGTTATCATAACCGTAACACAAGGTCAAGTACTAACACTTGTCAATGCTAACGCAGACACTACTTATGATAATGCAACTATTACAATAACAAGAATTGCTTAAAAATAATAAAAGAAAAAGAGCTAAGTGAAACGATTTTGTTATTCACTTGCTCTTTTTTAATTGTAAATATACGATTTTATCTTTTTTAAGTCACCTTCATACACGATTTTAAATTTTTGCAAATAGCATTCTAATGCTTTAGGACTAATAAAAACTGGATTTTCTTCTAAATGAATTAAGTGACTTTCATTTAAAACAGTACTAACAAATTGGCTACAAAAATAGGAATCTTTAGGTGTAATAGGAACTTTTAAAAAAGTCGATAATAATCCAATATAATTATACTTTAAACGATTTTTCTTTCTAATAAATTGTTGCAGAATACTAACTACCTTTTGATATTCTTCTTCTGTTACTTCTATACTATAAATCCTACAAGGAATCGACACAATTTTCCCAATAAGCCCCTTCTCTATATTTTCAAATACAAATCCTCCATTAAAAGGGTTATGAATGTATTTTCTAGCAAAACTATACATGATATCAAAATGATCATTTAAAGCAATTGCTACATGCGAAAATGGATTTCGAATGGTTCTTCTAATGATTCGAGAAGGAATTGTTCCACTGAAAGTAAAAATAATATAAACATATTTTTTCATTTGATACCCCCATACAATATCATAAAATAATATTTTAATTTCGTCAAGTAAATCGCTTCTTTTTCTTACGTTATAATCGATATTTCTTGACTAAATTTCATTCAAGTTATATACTATTTGTATGTAAATTGTCATATATAAATATCAAAAGGAGGAAAAAAATATGATCGAAATTAGATGGCATGGTAGAGGTGGTCAAGGTGCAAAAACAGCCTCTTTACTACTTGCAGATGCTGCTTTTAATACAGGAAAATATATTCAAGGATTTCCAGAATATGGTCCTGAAAGAATGGGTGCTCCTATCACTGCATATAACCGTATTAGTGACACTCCAATTAGGATTCACTCTAATATTTACGAACCAAATTATGTGGTAGTCGTTGATGATTCTTTAATTGGTACCGTAGATGTTACTAAAGGATTAAAACAAGATGGAGCTATTTTAATTAATACCAATTTATCTCCAGAGGAAATTAAGAAAAAACTAGATGGTTATACTGGAAAAGTCTATACCATAGACGCTACGAAAATCAGTCTTGAATGTTTAAAAGCAAATTTTCCAAATACAGCAATGCTTTCTGCAATTGTTAAAATTTCAAATATTATGTCAAAACAAGAATTAATTAATAATATGCAAGACTCTTTTAAGCATAAATTTGCTAGAAAACCAGAAGTAATTGAACCCAATATGCAAGCAATTATAAGGGCATATGATGAGGTATTAGGAGGGAAATAAAAATGAAAAAAGAAACAGGTCTTGGAGGAACTATTTTAAAAGATGGTAACTCTATAAAATTTAAAACAGGTAGTTGGAAAAGTAGATATCCCGTACATAGTAGAGATCTTTGTAAATCTTGCATGCTATGTATCCCTTACTGTCCTGAAAATTGTATCAAAGAAAAAGATGGTGTTTGCATGGGAATGGATTTAGATTATTGCAAAGGTTGTGGAGTATGTGCAAAAGTATGTCCATTTCATGCAATTGAAATGAAAACAAAAAATGAAGTAAAATAAAGAAAGGATGAAAGAAAAATGTCAATAAGAGAACGATTAAGTGGAAATGAAGCAGTTGCTACTGCAATGAAACAAATTAATCCAGATACGGTTGCAGCTTATCCAATTACTCCTTCTACAGAAGTGCCACAATATTTTTCTAATTTTGTAGCAAATGGTTCTGTTACAACTGAATTTATTCCTGTAGAAAGTGAACATAGTGCTATGTCTGCATGTATTGGTGCAGCTTCTGCAGGAGGTAGAGTCATGAGTGCAACATCTTCTCAAGGACTTGCGCTTATGTTTGAGATGTTATACATTGCTTCTGGACTTCGCCTTCCACTTACTTTAATTTGTGGAAACAGAGCTTTATCTGCTCCCTTAAATATTCATAATGATCATTCTGATAGTATGGGAGTTAGAGACGCTGGTTTTATTCAGTTATATTGCGAAAATAACCAAGAAGCTTATGATAACACCATTATGGCAGTAAAAATAACAGAAAGAGCGAAAATCCCTGTTATGGTATGTTATGATGGATTTATTACATCACACTCTGTAGAAAATATTACCTTAATGGAAAACGAGGAAGTAAAACAATTTATCGGAGAATATCATCCAACAGAATATTTACTAGATCAAAATAGAAATATTTCTGTAGGCCCTCTTGCAATGCAAAAAGATTATTTTGTTTATCGTAAAGAATTAGCCGATGCTATGAGAAAATCTAAAGAAATTATACTAGATGTTTCAGAAGAATTTTATCAAATCACAGGTAGAAAATATGAATTATTTGAAGAATATCAGATGGAAGATGCTGAAATTGGAGTTGTTGTCTTAAACTCTACTGCAGGAACTGCAAAAGATACCGTAGATAAATTAAGAGCGCAAGGAATCAAAGCAGGTCTTATCAAACCTCGCACTTTTAGACCACTTCCATATATCGAAATAACAGAGCGTTTAAAACACTTAAAAGCCCTTGCAATCATGGATAAATGTGACAGTGTTAATGGGTATGCTGCACCATTATTTACAGAACTTACCTCTGCTATGTATACACAAAATTTACATGTCCCTACTATTAATTATATTTATGGATTAGGTGGTTGTGATGTAACAACAAAAGATATTGAATCTGTTTATCAAAATTTAACCCATATCGCAAAAACACAAAAAATCGATCGTGTTACACACTATTTAGGATTAGAAGAATAGGAGGAAATAAAATGGCATATAACTTAAAAGAAATTGTAAAAAAAGAAGCAAGATTAGTTTCTGGACATAGAATGTGTGCTGGTTGTGGAGCACCTCCTGCAATACGTGGCGTTCTAAGAGCCTTAAAAGAAGAAGATCATGCAGTTGTTGCATGTGCAACAGGTTGTTTAGAAGTTTCTACCTGCATTTATCCTTACACTTCATGGAATAAAGTTTCCTTTATTCATACGGCATTTGAATGTGCTGCTGCTACTTTAGCAGGTGCTGAGACAACCTATCGCTCTTTAAAAAAACAAGGAAAAATCCCAGAAGATCAAACTACTAAATTTATTGCGTTTGGTGGTGATGGTGGTACATTAGATATTGGATTTCAAGCACTTTCAGGAGCAATGGAAAGAGGTCATGACATCACTTATGTATGTTATGATAATGGAGCCTATATGAATACAGGAACACAACGTTCTTCTTCCACTCCGCATTTTGCTGATACCACTACTTCTCCAGCAGGAAAAGTAATTCCAGGAAAACTTGAACAACGAAAAGATTTAACAGAAATTATGGTAAAACATAATCTTCCTTATGTTGCACAAACAGCTTTATTTGGAAACTTAAAAGATCTATATGAGAAAAGTGAAAAAGCAATTTATACCAATGGTCCAACCTACATGTCTGTTTTCTCACCATGTCCTAGAGGCTGGGGATATCCAACAGATGATTTAATGGAAATTGAAAAACTTGCGGTAAATACTTGTTTTTGGCCTCTTTACGAAGTTGAAAATGGAGTATACAAAATTTCATATAAACCAGGTAATAAACTACCTGTAGAAGAATTTCTAAAAAAGCAAAAAAGATTTAAGCATATGTTTTTACCTGGAAATGAATGGATGATTGAAGAATTACAAGCAGAAATTGATAAAAAATGGAATTATTTATTAATGATGGAAGAAATTACAAATCAAAAATCATAATTTATTTAGAAAAGATCAAGGTCACCAATTGGTGACCCTTTTTAATATTTGTGAATAAAAAAGGATGTAACACTATTTCTAGCATTACATCCCACCTTCTTCTTTACAACATAGCTATTCTACGCATTGCTGCGTTTCTCTCACTCGAAAGCAATCTAGCTGAAAAGAGCGGTAATGAACTATGAACCGTCTCTGTTAAATCCGCCTGCATTAACTTGCAAAAGCGCTCCTTAGCGACCTCCTTAGATAAACATTTAAAGGTGATAATGATATTTCTTTCCCTCATCTGAATCGAAAAATCGTTCTCATATTCCTTTAATGCCTCTTCTAACTGCTCTCGCACGCTCTCATCCCAGATGACATAATTTAAGACGAACTCACTTCCTAAGACCTCTTTACACCCAAACTCTTCCAAAATCCTTCTCATTGCAAAGAATTCTACACGATACGGGCGGGAGATCCGGTAGCTCTCTCTTAAAAACTCATCATCTAAAACAAGCCCGGAACCTTTTAACAAAATAGCTCCATTATCCGTTAAGGCATAGGGAACTTTATCTGCATATGGAAACCTTACATAGTCATAGGAACACCGTACAGTAATTGGAATCTGTAAAACTTCTTCCGATCTTGCTGCCTCAAAAGCCTTTCCTCTCCCCAACGTATTTTCCTTTGCAGTATATAAAGAGTTGGCCAGAAACTTCATCTCACTTGCTTCTAAATCGTTAAAGCATACATTCTTCTTTTTGACTACAGTATTCATATCTTTTTCCTCCTTTAAATAAAAACCAATAAACAAATTTCTGTTTATTTTCCTTTTAGTAACATCTATATTATACTCTTTTTCTAAAGTTATGTCAAATCAATGTGCTCATTTTGCCAATATATTACAATTTTATCACAATTTTCATTATTTTTTTACTTTTTCGACACATTTTTTAAATGAAAAACATATATATTAGTATAAGGATATATGTATAAAACGAAATTGACATAAATTTAAGTGCATGATATAATAATATATACGTTTATTTGGTATAATTTTTATAATTAAAAATACATTTTCTATATTTATCATTAAAGGAGGAATACTATGCTGTCACAAACATTCCAAGCTTTTCCTAAAAACTTAGAACAAGTTTTTATTCACTTCAAACGGAAGACCTCATGTGAAACTAACCTTTTACTTCTTTGCCTAGACAAAAATGAGAAACTGATAAACTGCCTTTTAAGCCAGGATACCCCCGAAGGGGTAAACTTCATTTCTTTTAATAAATCCCCCTCGACATCTCCGCAGTTTACAGACAACACCGACATCTTTGTTGACCTAAAGCGTATTTGTGACCAGACAAACATCTGCCATTTAATTTTAGCAGTGGAATTTAAAGAAAAGCTTCCCTTAAATAGAGCACAAGATTTTAGAATTTCCATTCACTCATTTCAGGAAGAACCGCTTTTCTTATACTACTTTGATTTCAAAAAACCAAAATATCCGTTTCCGGATCGCTATCTTCTAATAGATATTTTTAAAAAAGAAGAGGATTGGTTTATCACAACAATGCAATGACAAAAAATAAATCAGCTTGTCTTATACGGGCTGATTTTATTTTTTGATAATATTTCCAAATGTAATTTTATAATTTCCATATTTTTCATTCATTTGATCCATTACATGCATTGCTTGTGCCATTTTCTTTTGCTTTTCATCTTTTTGCTTAAGACTTTGTAGCTCAAATAAATCTAACTGGATATTATCCTTTTTGTTTTCTAAATTTCCTACTCCTAATGTTAATTTTCGTACAGGTTTTTCAGCATAATAATTTTCATGAAATAGATCAATGGCTACTTTTAAAATCTCATGATACGAATCTGTTTTAAAAATTTTTCTTTGTCTACTAATTACACTAAAATCAGAAAACTTTAAAATAAGTGCTACACTACTTGCTTTATAGTCTTGTTTACGCAAATTTTTAGCAATATCCTCTACTAAAACTCCCATTTTTTCTATTAAAATATTGCTATCTTGAATATCAGACTGAAAAGTAATTCCCCTACTGATACTTTTGGCTTCTCTTTTATCTGTAAATAATTTTACTTCACGATCATCTCTTCCATTTGCATATTCATATAACTCTAAACCTAGTTTTCCAATCTTTTTTACCAATCGATGTACATCACATCTTGCAAGATCACCTATCGTTTCTATACGCATTTTTCTTAACGTACTTGCAGTTGCCTTTCCAACAAAAAGCATGGTTTCAATTGGCAAAGGATATAATATTTCTTGATAGTGTTTTTCATCAATAACTGTAATGGCATCCGGTTTTTTCATATCACTTCCTAGTTTTGCAAATATCTTGTTAAAGGAAACTCCTACAGAAATCGTAAGGCCAAGTGTTTGCTTTACTTCTTCTTTAATTTGATACGCAATATGATAGGCAGAACCAAATAAATCTAAACTTTCTGTAATATCCAAGAAAGATTCATCAATGCTAAATGGTTCTACTCTATCTGTATATTTTAAATAAATCTGATTGACTAACTTAGAATATTTTCGATATTCTTCATGATGTGGTGATACTAATACCAAATGTGGACATTTCTTTTTAGCAGAATAAACTGTTTCTGGTGTATAAATTCCATATTTTTTTGCTAACTCATTTTTAGCCAAAATGACTCCATGACGTGTCTTAGGATCCCAACATACCGCCATAGGAACGTTTTTTAATTCTGGTCTTTTTAAACATTCTACAGAAGCAAAAAATCCATTTAAATCACAATGTAATATACTTCTCATATGTATCACCAGATTCATTACATCAAACATTTGTTTGAAAATCAAGATTTTAGCTTTTCTTTCCAAATTTCCACTAATTTTTCTAAAGAAAATCTAGCATTAGCTGGACTTGTAGAAGGCAAAGCTTCTACGGGAATTGAAACGAAATCTTTATGATACTTTTGAAAAACTTGATACGAAGCATTTCCATTACAAAAGATTTTTTGGATGTTACTTTCTTGCAAAATCTTTTGAATATCATTAGGAATTGCATTTTTAATGCTTGCGTCTTGAGAATTTTCTATTTCACATTCATGGATACTATCCCATATTGCAATATGATTTTCTTTTAAAAACGCAGTTTTATTTTCCTTACTATTTAAAGGAAACTTACTTGGATAAATTGCTTCTAATACTTTCCAAAATCTATTTTGGGGATGTGCGTAATAAAATTCTTGTTCTCTAGATTTTACAGAGGGAAAACTCCCTAATATTAAAATCTCACTATTTTGATCATAAATCGGTTCAAATGGATGTACGACTCTCATAATTTTACTCCTTATACTTTAAAAAGTTGCATAGATTGCAACTTTCTAAATTCCTTATTTTAATTTCATAGATACTACTTTGGAAATACCATACTCCTGCATTGTTACTCCATATACAGATGAAGCAGCTTCCATAGTACCTTTTCTATGTGTAATGACAATAAATTGATTATTTTTTGAATATTTTTTAATATATTCTGCAAAACGATGAACATTTAAATCGTCTAAAGCAGCTTCAATTTCATCTAGAATACAGAATGGAGGTGTTTTTATTTTTAAAATTGCAAATAACAAGGCAATGGCAGTTAATGCTCTTTCTCCACCAGAAAGTAACATCATATTTTGTAATTTCTTTCCAGGTGGCTCTACCTCTACTTCAATACCACTTGTTAATATATTCTCTTCATCTGAAAGCTTTAATTCTGCTTTTCCACCACCAAATAATTCTTTAAAGGTTTCATTGAAATTCTCAGCAATAATTTTAAATTGCTTTTCAAATTGACTCTTCATAATACTAGTCATATTGTTAATTAAATTTTGCAATTTATTTTTTGCTTTTTCTAAATCTTCTTTTTGAGAAACGATAAAATCATAACGTTCTTTTGTATTTTTATACTCTTCAATACTAGAAACATTGACTTCTCCTAAATCTTTAATTTGTGATTTTATATTTTCTGCTTTTTTAGAAATATTTTTTTCTTCTATTACAAAAGATTCAGCTATATTTTTAGCACTAGATAATGTTAATTCATAATCTTCCCACATTTTATTTTTAATATTTTCAATATCGATTTCATATTTTAATTTCTTATTTTCAATTTTAGAAATATCTTCCTTTACTCTTTCAATATTTTTTACATTTTCAATCATAGACTGATTTAACTCTTCTTGTTCTTTTTCTAATGCCATTTTTTGTTCTTTTAACTGATCTGTATGAGACAAATATTCCATTTTAAAGTTTAAATATTCTTTAATTTTTTCTTTTAAAGTCTCAATTTCTTGTAAATTTTCTACTACTTTTTGAGAAGTTTCTTCTATTTCAACATTTTTTCTAGTAATTCCTTGTTGGAAGTTTTCAATATCTTGCGAAATCTTTTCTTTCATTTCCTCTAAGGAAGCGACACTTTCATCAAAAGAAGATAAAGAAATTTTTAAATTTACAACATCCTCATTTAAGAAATTAATTTCTTTTTGTTTTTCTTGATGAAACCTTGCATATTCCTCAATAATTTTTTGCTTTTCATCATTATCTTGATCAAGAGAAACAATCTCTTGTTCCTTTTGTGTAATCTCTTTTCTTAAAGTCTCATTTTCATTTTGTAAATTTTCTAATAAAGAAATATATGAATTTTGTGTCTTTTCTATCTTCTCTATTTCTTGTTTTAAATTTTCTAATTTTTCTTTTAACGTAGCAACTTCAATACGAATCATTTCTTTTTGCTCTCCAATTTGATTCATATTTTGTTCTATTTCTTTTTCTTGTAATTCTACACTTTCTAAGCCTTTTTTGTATTCTTGTATTTTCTCTTCTTTGGTCTTAATGATCTCATTTAATTTTTCTAATTTTTCTTTTCTACCAATTAATCCAGCAGATTTTGTTTTTGCTTGTCCACCTGTTATACTACCCGTTTGAGCAACCAATTCACCAGCTAAGGTAACTACACGCAAATTATTTTTAAACTTTTTAGAAAGTTCAATTGCATGATCAATTGATTCTACAATAACTGTATCATACAAAGCAAGTTGTATTGCTTTATCATATTTTTTATCATAACGGATCAAATCTGTTGCTAAACCAATGACACCATCATATTTTGCAAGTTTATTAGAAGAAATACTATTGCTAACATTTCTAATCGTATTAAGAGGTAAAAAAGTAACTCTACCAAGAGAATTTTCTTTTAAGTAAGAAATCATTTCTTTAGCAATTGCTTCATTTTCTACCACCACATTTTGCAAAAATCCTCCTAAAGCAATTTCAATTGCGTATTCATATTTTTCATCTGTAGCAATCAAATTTGCAATCGTTCCAAATACTTTTTCTTCCTTTTGCTCTTTTGCATAATCTAGTACCGATTTTACACTTTTGTAATATCCTTCATTTTCTTGTTCTAAATTTTGCATATATTGGTATTTGGCTCTTGCTGTTAGTAATTCCTGATGAAACTTTTGATACTCTTCTTGTTTTTCTTGTAACTGCTTATGTAACTCTTCTAATTCTTTTCTTTTCTCATCATAATTTTGCAACACTTCATTTAGAATCTTTTCCTGTTTATTCAGCTTTAATGCAATATCTTCTTTTTCTGCTGAAATCCCATCTTTTTGAATAATGGATTTTTCTTTTAAACGCTCTCTTTCCTGAATTTGTTTTAAATTTGCTTCTAAAGTTGCATTCATACTACTAATAAGGGATCTTGCTTCATATTTTGTTTCATTTTGTTCATCAATTGTCTTTTTTAAGCTTTCAATTTCTAATCCTCTGCTATCTAAACTTTTCATCATTTGTTCTAGTTTTTCAGTCTTTTCTTCTAATTCCTTTTCAAATTTTTGTTTATTTTCAGACATCACCAAACGTTTCTTTTCTCTTTTTTCAATTTCCTCTTTTAATAGCAAAATCTTTTCATCATCTTCTGCAATTTCACTTTTTAGCTTGTCTACAGTTAAATTAGCATGATCAATAGTTGCATTTAATACCTCAATTTTAGAATTTAACTTTTCTGTTTCATTTTCTGTTGCATAATATTGCTCCCTTGCTTTTTCTAAAGCTTCTGTTAAATTAGAAATACTTTGTTTTAGCTCTTCTTTTTTAGATTCAATTTCCTTGCTTCCATTTTCTTCTAACTTAATATTTTCTCTTAAGTCTAAAATACTTTCCTCTAATTTTTGGATCATTTCTTGATTTTTCTCAACGCTTTGAATAAATAATTTTACTTCTAATTTCTTTAATTCTTCACGTAATTTTAAATATTCTTTTGCTACTTCTGCTTTTTGTTTTAAAGGTTCAATCGTACTTTCTATTTCATTTAAAATATCACATACTCTTACAAGAGAAGCTTCTGTATTTTCTAATTTTCTACTTGCTTCTTCTTTTCTTACTCTGTATTTTACAATTCCAGAAGCTTCTTCAAAAATTTTTCTTCTTTCTTCTGATTTATTAGATAAGATTTCATCTATTTTTCCTTGCGAAATAATGCTATAACCATCTTTTCCTAGACCAGTATCCATAAATAATTCTTGAATATCTTTTAATCTACATTCATTCCCATTAATTAAATAACTACTCTCCCCAGTCCTATAAACACGTCTTGTTACAACAACCTCTCTGTATTCTACAGGAAGTTTTAAATCACTGTTATCCAAATACATAGACACTTCTGCAAATCCCACTTTTTTTCTTGCTTGTGTTCCAGCAAAAATAACATCTTCCATTTTAGATCCACGAAGATTTTTGACACTTTGCTCTCCTAATACCCATTTTACTGCATCTGAAATATTACTTTTTCCGCTTCCATTAGGTCCCACAATGGTCGTAATTCCATCTAAGAATAAAATATCTGTTTTATCTGCAAAAGATTTAAAACCTTGTAATTCTATTTTTTTTAATTGCATATCAATTCCCCTTTACTCTGCTTGTACAATTATATCATCAAAAGATGGGTCTGTAAATCTGTTTTATCGATTTTTTTAGACTTTTCTTGTAACAAATATATGATTAATATTCTAACCATATCCAATCATTTAAAAGTAATACCCAATTTGACTTTACATAAATTTAATGCTATAATATATCTGCAATTAACTCGTAGACTAACTATAATTTTGGAGGTTATTATGCAACTTTTTTCAATTGAGAATGCAGACACCGTTACTATTGATGCTCAAATTTGGGATAGCTTTTTAACGGAAGCTAGAAACAAGTTATATTTTGATGAGGATACTTTACCCGATTTAGTCTACTATTTAGACAGCCTATATCGTGGCAAAGGTTCCATCTTAAAAAAACTTTATCGCAAACAAGAATTCTTTATTCAAGCAGCACGGTTACTGGATCATGTAGCTTACCAGGAAATCGCAGAATTAAATGCACATGAATTAAATTTGTTACTACATGAAATGCTTTAAGAAAGGAGACGATATGCACATTTTCTTAATTCGACATGGTGAGTCCATCGCTAACAATGGAAATAACTATGAAAAACGGATACCTGATCATCTAGTTCCACTAAGTGCCAAAGGAGAAAAACAGGCATATGAAGCTGGTATATGGCTTGCCAACTATTGCAAAGAAAAAGAAATTTCTCTTGATACTGCTAGAATATGGCGTAGTCCCTATCTTAGGACTAGACAGACTTCCGAGCTCTTCAATCAGTCACTTCACATCACCGATATACGTGAAGATATAACCCTTACAGAACAGCAATTTGGTTTGTTTGATTGTATTCCAAAAGAAAAATGGGGAGAGATCTTTCCAAGTGCATATGAGGAATATCTTCGTCAAAGACAAAATTATGGCAAATTTTATGCAAGACTACCGCTTGGCGAAAGTCCTTATGATGTAGCAATACGGGTTCATCAATTTATGGGAACCATTCAACGTGATTATGAAAAATATGGAATCAAAACTTTATTTGTATTTACTCACGGTACTACTTTAAGATCTATTTTGCTTCGAAGGTTCCATTATACGCCAGAATGGTTTCACGAAGAGCCCAATCCAAATAACTGCCAGATAAGAGAAATTATTGATCACCAGGATTTAGGCTATATCAATGAATAGCAAAAGTCCCTCGCTACTTAAGCGGGGGGCTTTCTTTATTTATTCTTTTTTACTTTATGATTTATATGAACAAAAATAATACTAATTCCACCGATTGCTATAACTAAAATCGCTACATATACCCAAACGGATATATCGGATGTATTGACCGATGGTTCATATGTGCAAGTATTCACAATTGTATATCCTTCGACATGTTTTTCATAATATCGATCCGTTTCTTTTTCATCTACCATATACTCTATTTCATTACCCAATTCATCATATTTTGGCAATTTAAATGTATAACTCCATGAATCAGTTTCAGTTACTTTTTGTTCAGCTACTACTTCATCACCACTCAAAACTTGCAATACAACACTATTTGGTCGTTTACCATATTCATCATTGTTATCTTCCCATTTCTTTACCGCTTTTACCAATACTTGTTCATTTGGTACTACAAATTTGTTTACAATTTTTTGATTGAACATATCTGTATTTTCAACGATTTCTTTTTCATAGAAAATGCTATCCATTCTTTCTGAAAGAGTATAATTTATTTCATTACCTAAACTATCATATTTTGCTAAATCAAATGCATAACTCCAATTTGTTTTTTCGCTTACTTCTGCTTCTGCTACCACAGTTTCTCCATTTTTGATTTGTAATATTACACTTGATGGACGTTTTCCTGCTAGATTATCATTATCGTTCCATTCTTTTGTTCCTACTATAGTAATTCTATCTTCTGGTACAACAAATTTATTAGTGATTACATTTCCTACTATATTTTTTACATAAAACTCGCTTTCAAATGTTTCATCTACAGTATAGTTTATCTCATTTCCTAAATTATCATATTTTGGTAACTCAAATGTGTATTCCCAATTTGTGGTCTCACTTACTTCATATTCTGCTACAACACTTTCTCCATTTTTTACTTGTAATATGATACTATCTGGACGTTTTCCTGCTTCATTATTGTTATCATCCCAACTTTTTTGTACTTTGATTTGTACTTTTTCATCTGGTACTACAAATTTGTTAATTACCACATTTTCTTCTAA